>DRGF01000108.1 GCA_011050175.1 Thermococcus sp.
AGCCCGCGGTCGAGGAAGAACTCGATGAGCCTGAGGACTACCTCGCTGTCCACGTCCGTCTCGAAGGATACCCCCTTTCCCTCCAGCCACGCCCTCAGCTCGCGGTGGTTGTATATCTCACCGTTGTGGATGAGGGCCAGCTCATTGACGAAGGGCTGGGTAAAGCCCAGTGAGCCCGTCATGGCCAGCCTGCACTGTAGGAGGCCAATATTCCCGTCAGGTATTTCGTGAACCTTTGAAAAGTCGCTTGATTTCATTACTCCTTCATCAGTCCAGACACCGAAGCTGTCCTCTCCCCTGTGCTTTCCGGCGTTTATCATGACGATGAACTTCTCCCTGAGATTCGAACCGAGTCCACCCGCCACAAGGCACATGCTCTCTCACCGATGGAAGTTAGTCTTCGTTAAGAAAAGACTTCCCGCTTTCGAGGTGAGATAGTTATAGAACGCAGCCGAAAATTCTGAACATCCGTCCAAATTTGCGTCTGATGGGTGAACTACGTCAGGTCTCCGCAGGTGCAGTGGTGCTCGTAGGCCAGAGTTTCGAGTTCATCGAAGCCTTCACCGGTCACGGCCGATAGATAGAGCACCCTCGTTGGAGGGGCAAGCTCGGGCAGGGCTGAGCACATCCTGTACGCCAGGAGCCCCTGGGTGGACGGCTCAAGCTTCAGGCGGGAGGTGAGGTAATCGATGTCGTCGAGGAACCGCCTGTACCGCTCCAGGTTTTCAACGGTGTCTATCTTGCTGAGGGCCGGAACGGTAGTTGTGCCGAGCCGGAGGTCGATCATCAGGCTGAAGAAGCGCACGAAGCAGAAATCCTCGGGCTTCTTCAATATGTCCGGGCTGAAAAGGTAAACGGCCAGGGGGTTGGGCAGACCATCCATTAACTTCACTCCGAACTCGTGGAAAAGAAAAGTCTCCATCTGGCCGGGGGTGTCAATGATGATGTATTCCCTCTCTTCCGCGAGTTTTGTTATTTCAGAAACATATACGTTCACTCTCGGGAGCAGCCGGTCGTAGCTCTCCACTATCGCGCCGTTGGGCCCGTAGCCTTTCTCCATTATCTTCCATGAGGTAACGTCATCCCTCACATCAATATCTGGGGAGTACGGGAGATCCCGGACACCTGTGTCCAGGTTGACGTAGCCCACGGAGTAACCGTTCTCTTTGAGGTAGCGCCCGAAGGCTCCGCTCAGTGTTGTTTTCCCACTTCCCGCGGTGCCGATAAAAGCTAAAATCATCCCATCACCCTTGCCTTGAGGCCGGCTATCTTGACTATCCTCTCCGCCAGCTCCATGAACGCCTGGGCACCCTTCGAGTCCGGTCTGTACTCGACGACTGGGACTCCCTCAAGCGTGGCCTCCCTTACCGCCGGATCCTCAAGAATAACTGCCAGAAGGGGGAGCTCCATGACCTCCTCCGCCGCCTCGGGCGGGATGTCATTATCGCCCCTGCCATAGCGGTTGAGCACGAAGCCCAAAACCGCAAGGCCTGCTTTCTTGAGAACAATCCCCACCTTCAGCGTGTCTGTCAGGCAGGGTATCTCTGGGTTTGTGACGAGGAGAACCTCCTCCCCGCTCATCATTGCGTTCATTGCGTCCATCTGGAGCCCTGCTGGACAGTCGATTATCACGAAATCAAAGCTATTTTTGAGGGATTTTATTATTTCGGGGAGCTTTCGGGGGTCCGCCCGGATGACGTGCTCCCAATCTATGGCGGCAGGGATAAGGTGAACGTTCTCATAGGCCGTTGAATATATGGCGTTTTCTATATCCGTCCTGCCTGCGAGGACGTCGTGGATAGTTGTATCGGCGTCGTCTATTCCCATGACTAGGCTAAGGTTTGCCATGGTTAAGTCCGCGTCAACGGCGCAGACCTTGTATCCCATCTTGCCGAGTGCTATTGAGAGGTTTGCGGTCGTGGTGGTCTTTCCAGTGCCCCCCTTGCCGGAGGCTATTGAGATAAGCCTTCCCATTGTCCCACCTATCTCATTTTCGGCTAAACCTTTATGAACCTTTAGCCTTAGATGGCTTGAGAGAGAAAAGGGGTGGGAGAGATGAAAGTGTTCGTTGCAGATACAAGCGTTATTGTCGATGGCAGGCTCACGCAGTTCCTTTTGTCGCTTGGCGAGAAGGTCAAGGTCGTCATTCCCGAAGCCGTCATCGCCGAGATAGAGCACCAGGCAAACGAGGGGAAGGCCATAGGACACACTGGGCTGGAGGAGCTGAAGAAGCTCCGCGAAATGGCAGACAGTGACAGAATCCTCCTCGAGTTCTACGGTGGAAGGCCCGAGCTCTGGCAGATCAGAAGGGCCAAGGCCGGCGAAATAGACCACATGGTCCGCGAGACGGCCAAGGAGCTCAACGCGACCCTCGTCACCGGCGACCAGGTTCAGCGCGACATTGCCATTGCAAAGGGCATAGACGTGGTCTATTTAACCGCGAAGAAAGAGGTCAAACACCGCCTTGAGGACTTCTTCGACGAGACCACCATGAGCGTCCACCTGAAGGCCGGTCTAAGACCCATTGCAAAGAAGGGAAGGCCTGGTGAGTGGAAGCTGGTTCCGGTCGGAGACGAGGTTCTCACTGACGAAGAGCTTGAGGAGATAGCAGACGACATAGTGGAGAGGGCCAGGCGCGACCCCGAGAGCTTCATAGAGCTCGACGAGCCGGGAGCAACTGTAGTCCAGCTCAGGAACTACCGTATCGTCATAGCGAAACCGCCCTTCGCCGACAGGATAGAGATAACCGCCGTCAGGCCGGTCAAGAAGCTCAGCATAGAGGACTACGAGCTGAGCGAGAAGCTCCTTGAGAGGCTCAATGACAAGGCAGAGGGAATACTCATAGCCGGTGCCCCGGGTGAGGGTAAGACGACCTTCGCCCAGGCCCTGGCCGAGTGGTATGCAAGCATGGGCAAGATAGTGAAGACCATGGAGAAGCCGAGAGACCTCCAGGTGGGTGAGGAGATAACCCAGTACACGGCCCTGAGCGGCAGGATGGAGCTGACCGGCGACATACTGCTCCTCGTCAGGCCGGACTACACTATATTCGACGAGATGAGGAAGACCAGCGACTTCAAGATCTACGCCGACCTCCGCCTGGCGGGAGTGGGAATGGTCGGTGTCGTCCACGCGACGAAGCCCATCGATGCGGTGCAGAGGTTCATCGGAAGGGTCGAGCTGGGAATGATACCCCAGATAGTTGACACCGTGCTCTTCATCAAAGCCGGCAGGGTCGCGAAGGTTCTCACGCTGGAGTACCTCGTCAAGGTGCCGAGCGGAATGAAAGAGGAAGACCTCGCCAGGCCGGTGATAGAAGTCAGGGACTTCGAGACCGGCGAGCTGGAGTACGAGATATACACCTACGGCGAAGAGATAAGCGTCGTCCCGGTCAAGAAGGAGGAGAAGGCTCCAGCCCTGAGGCTCGCGGAGAAGAGGCTCAAGCAGGAGATAAAGAAGTTCCTGCCTGATGTCTATGCGGAGGTCGAGATAGTCAGCCCGCACAAGGCCGTGATCTACGCGGACGAGTTCGACATCCCGGCAATAATCGGCAAGAAGGGCAAGCGCATAACGGAGCTGGAAAAGAAGATCGGCATAAGCATCGACGTCAAGAGCTTCGCGGAGAGGGAAGCTGAGAAGCCCAAGGAGAAGCTCCCCGTCGAGGTCGAGGAGAAGAAGAAAACAATAGTGCTCAGAGTTTCGCCGGACTACGCGAAGAAGCCCCTCAAGTTCTACGGCGGCGAGCAGTACGTCTTCACCGCGACGCCGAGCAAGAAAGGCCTCGTGAAGGTCAGCAAGAGCACGCCAATAGGCAAGGAGCTCAAGAGGCTTCTTGAGGCAGGCATACCCATCTGGGCGACCCTTTGAGCAAACTTTTTATAGTTTGCTTTCTTCTTTTAATTGGTGGTAAGTGGTGGGGACGAGTTATGACCCCCTTGAAACGCTCGGTGCCGTTTTGAGTGCTTTTGGGATAATGGTCATCCTGCTGACTGAAGGCCGTGCCATGGGGAGTGGTCTCCTCCTGATAGCCCTCGGTGCCGTTGTCTGGAAGATGGGCGAAACGAGGAGGGGGCTCAACGAGAAGATCGAGGCCCTGAAGGCGGAGCTGGAGTCCCTCAAAGTCCAGAGGGGGAATCTGGATGGCTGACGTCTCCACCCGTGGGTTTATTCTAATAATTCTTTCAGTCCTCACATTGATAAGTCCGGGAGGGTGGTTCTTCGTCCTGATGGTGGTTCTGGCCCTCGCTGCAGCCGGCTGGACGTTCCTGGGTGTGGCAAATGAACTTGGCAGGCTGAACTCGGAGATAGGGGAACTCCGGCGCGAGATAAAAGCACTGGAGAGAAAGCTCGATAGGATTAAGTGAGTCGGGCCTTTCCTCACCCGCAAGGTTTTTTAATCCTCCCCCCTAGGCGCTACCATGCTGGTTCTGGCATCCGCTTCACCGAGGCGGCGGGAAATACTCGCCCGCTTTATTGGCCGGTTTGAGGTCATTCCGAGCAACGCGAGCGAGGAGTGCAGCATAGAAGACCCCGTTGGGCACGCTCTAGAGCTTGCGAGAAGGAAAGCGGGGGAAGTCCACAGCCGCGTGGGGGGAACAGTTATCGGCGCCGACACCGTCGTCAGCGTGGACGGCCACATCCTCGGCAAGCCGCGGGACGAGAGGGAAGCCTACAAGATGCTCAAACTGCTCAGCGGAAGGGTTCACAGGGTCACTACGGGCTACTGCATAATCCACGGGGAGGAAGAGATAACCGGGGCAGTGACTACAGAGGTCAAGTTCCGTGAGCTGGACGACGACATCATCTGGGCCTACATAAGGACGGGCGAGCCGATGGACAAGGCCGGGGCCTACGGCATACAGGGGAAGGCCGGCCTCTTCGTCGAGTGGATTAAGGGCGACTACTACAACGTCGTCGGCTTCCCGCTGGAGATTGTCTGGAAGCTGAGGGAGTTGGGCTTTGAGGTTCTATCACGTTGAGATTCCACCGTTCTAAGTTTTCTCCTCTCTGGCCCATTGAATTTCGAAAAGTCCTTTTCTCCGTCCCGGGGAAAACAATTGTCCAAGATTGTAGGTTGTGCCAATATGTTACACCTATGTTATATCGTTGTAACGAAATTTTTTCGAAAATTGAAATGCGAACCGCACTGGGGCTGGAATAATGACATTCTCGCCATAACAAGATATTTTCCAGTTTGCGAACGGTTAACCGGCTCGTTTTTAATTCCGGGCCTTTTGGCCCCATGGGAAATCTCATACACATTTATGTTCATCCAGAGATTGCGGCCGTTTCGTCCGCCCGATGACTTAGTGGGTCTAAGAGGTTGCCGGAATCGAAAGCCTTCCACGGCCCGTCTGACAGCGATTTCCAGAAACCCTTAAATATAGGAAGCTCCTTAGGGATCTATTGGCAATACGGGGAAAATTCCCGCCTGTTGCAATAAGACTCTAGGAGAATTGAAAGACGATTGTAGCAGTAATCGTCGGATAGCCTGTCACGTTGCAATAAGACTCTAGGAGAATTGAAAGAAGTGGAAGAGGACCAGCCCAAAGACGTTACGAGCGAGTTGCAATAAGACTCTAGGAGAATTGAAAGTCGTAGAGATGGACGATAGAGTTTACATTGACGCAAGTTGCAATAAGACTCTAGGAGAATTGAAAGAGTATGTTCTCCTTATGACGTGCTGTAAGCGGGCAGGGTTGCAATAAGACTCTAGGAGAATTGAAAGTTCTAAAGCAGGGGATTTTGAGCATCCTTTCCTATGAGGTTGCAATAAGACTCTAGGAGAATTGAAAGACGCCTTCAGGGGCGACGTTGAAATGTTCGAGGACATAGTTGCAATAAGACTCTAGGAGAATTGAAAGAGGAAGAGAAGAGGAAAAAGATCCTCGAAAAGTATGGTTGCAATAAGACTCTAGGAGAATTGAAAGGGTCTCCCCTTGCTAGTCCCAAAACAATGTTTCCAAGTTGCAATAAGACTCTAGGAGAATTGAAAGAGGTTTGAGATTCCGCGCAGGGCAGGAATTCCCCGCCTGTTGCAATAAGACTCTAGGAGAATTGAAAGAAAAA
>DRGF01000151.1 GCA_011050175.1 Thermococcus sp.
AGGAGAACCGAGATGCACAAGCCAAACCGCTCAACCAAGGGTCCGCGTGCCAAGAGGCAGAAGTCCTACCGCTGACCGCTTTCCTTTAATATTCCAAGAAGGTGATACGGGTGATAGTTCCCGTAAGGTGCTTCACGTGTGGGAAGGTCATAGGAGATAAATACTATGAGTTTAAGGCCCGTGTTGAGAAGGGCGAAGATCCCGAGAAGGTGCTCGACGAGCTCGGGATCGAGAGGTACTGCTGCAGGAGGACCCTCCTCAGCCACGTCGAGCTCATAGACAGCGCCATGAAGTACAGGGTGTATTAAAAACCGCACTTCTTGGGGGGCCGTGGGGTAGCTTGGTCTATCCTCCCGGCTTGGGGTGCCGGAGACCCGGGTTCAAATCCCGGCGGCCCCACCAAATGTTTGCAATGGATGCTTGATGTGTAATGTGGAAGGCAGGGGTGGTAGTCATGTTTAAGTATACTCGCTTTGAGAAGGCCCGTATCATCGGAGCAAGGGCCCTCCAGATAGCGATGGGTGCGCCCATACTCATCGACGTCCCGGAAGGAATCACGCCGCTCGACGCCGCGATGCTCGAGTTTGAGAAAGGAATAATTCCGCTCACCGTAATAAGGCCGAGCTGATGAGAGATGACCGTGATAGAGAACGTAATCGGCAGGGTTGCGGTGCTCAAAGGCGGCAAATACTCCGTTGAAGTAGACGTCGTGACGAGCTCTGGCTTTGGCCGCTTTGCCGCACCCGTGGATGAGAACCCGACCCTTTACATAGCCGAGGCCCACCGCGCCGTGAGCGAGGTTGACGAGATAATTGGGCCGGAGCTGATAGGCTTCGATGCCAGCGAGCAGGAGCTCGTGGACAGCTACCTCTGGGAGATAGACGGCACCGATAACTTCAGCCACATAGGGGCCAACACCGCACTGGCCGTCTCGATAGCGGTCGCCAAGGCTGCCGCGAGCGTCAAGAGGATGCCCCTCTACAACTACATCGGGGGAACGTTCACCACCGAGCTCCCGGTTCCAATCCTCGAGGTTGGAAGCGGTGAAGCCTTTGACTACTACGTCATGGTCAGGGACCTCATGGAGATAACCGACGTCGTTGACGCCGTCAACAAGGTCCTCGAATATGCGGAGGCAGGCACTGTGGAGGCCTTCTCAAAGGCCACCGAAAAGGCAACCGACGACCTCGGCCTTGACGTTGCACTCGGCCTCGTGCAGAAGGTCCCGATGGACATGGGAGAAGTGCTCTCCATAGTTGAGGACAACAACGTGGCCTACATAAAGCCCCTCGGCGACGAGGAGCTGTTCCTTGAGCTGATCGCTGGCACCCATGAGGTGTTCGTTGACGGCGAGCACATCTTCCGCGAGAAGGACATACTGGACAGGCGCTACTACAACGCCCTGTCGATAAAGCCGATAAACCTGGGCACGCTCACCGACTTATACAATCTCGTGAACGACGCGAAGTCGGAGAGAATAACTCCCATCCTCGCGGAGGCTCGCTACGAGTCCTCCGACGAGGCGCTGGCCCACGTTGCAGTGGGTCTTCGCTGCCCGGCGATGGTGCTCCGGAAGGACTCCATCGCCAAGCTGAACGAGCTGATTCGCATAGCAGAGGATTTAGGCGAAAGGGGTAGGATAATAACCTTTGAAGGATGAGGAGGTGTGAAGAATGGAGGAATATCTCGTTCCACTCGACCAGTACCTTGCTGCCGGTGTCCACATCGGAACCCAGCAGAAGACCCAGGACATGAGGAAGTTCATCTACCGCGTCAGGCAGGACGGTCTCTACGTGCTTGACGTCAGGAAGACCGACGAGAGGCTCCGCGTTGCCGGCAAGTTCCTCGCCAAGTTCGACCCCGAGAACATTCTCGCCGTCAGCGTCAGGCTCTACGGCCAGAAGCCGGTCAAGAAATTCGGCGACGTTACCGGCGTCCGCTCCATACCCGGCCGTTTCCTCCCTGGAACCATGACCAACCCGCAGGTCAAGAACTTCATGGAGCCGGACGTCCTCATCGTCACAGACCCGAGGGCCGACCACCAGGCCATGAAGGAGGCCATCGAGATTGGGATACCCATAGTGGCCCTCGTTGACACCGAGAACTTCCTCAGCTACGTTGACGTTGCGATCCCGACCAACAACAAGGGTAGGAAGGCCCTTGCGCTCATCTACTGGATCCTTGCGAGGGAAATACTCTACAACAGGAAGGAGATCGAGAGCAGGGAAGACTTCAAGGTTCCGGTTGAGGACTTCGAGATGAGGATTATCAGGACCTGAGGGGAAGGTTTTTAACGCCCCTCAATTTATACTCCCTCGCGCGGGGGTGCCCGAGCCTGGCCAAAGGGGGCGGACTTAAGATCCGCTGCCGTAGGGCTGCGCGGGTTCGAATCCCGTCCCCCGCACCAAAGCTTTAAAAGTTGAGGCGTGTAGGTGACGACGATTTAAGATCATGGGGTGATCACGATGGCGAGATTCCCAGAGGCAGAGGCCAGACTCTTTAGGAAGTACATATGCATGCGCTGCGGCGCTACTAACCCGTGGAAGGCCAAGAAGTGCAGGAAGTGCGGCTACAAGGGCCTTCGCCCGAAGGCAAAGGAGCCGCGCGGTGGAATGGGACGCTGAAGTCCCTACCCCAGCTTCTTATTTATACACTTCTCTATTCTATGCATTTATTAATAACCTCAGAAACGCAAAAATAGCAAAAATTATCTGGAGAACAGGTGCTCCTTTATGTGTTCTTGAGTTTTGCGACCATGTTCTCAAGAAAGGCTATCCCTTCCTCAAGAAGCTTTTCTCCCTGTGGGGTGAGCCTGTAGTACTTCCTTGACGGCTTTCCTGTCTGGCTCTCCTGCCACTCCGCGGTAACGTACCCTTCCTTCTCAAGCTTGTAAAGGACAACGTATGAGCTGACCGTTGCTGGCTCAAAATTAAACGCCTCTTTTATCCTCTCCTTCAGCTCGTAGGCGTACATTGGTCTCTCCCTGAGAAGACGGAGAATGTATAGCCAGAGTACTTCTTTGGTGATCTTGTTCTTGAGCCTTTCCATGGGCGTCGTCATGTTCTCACCCGACTTTTATCATCTGTAAATATTTTGACTTTGTTTAATTTAAACGTTTTGGGCAAAAACGTTTTATCCTTCCTCAATAGTAGTATAAGCGGTGGTGTGAATGGAGTTGGACCTAAGCGGCATGGTTGGAGACATAGGTGTCGGAGGGGTAGCGGGATTTCTGACAGGATTCGCCGTCAAAAAAGTCATGAAGCTGGCTATGGCCCTGGTGGGCGCCTACCTGCTCAGTCTCTTCTGGCTTCAGCAGAAGGGAGTAATAACGATCAACACCGACAAGCTCTTCAACCTTACGGGGGACATAACGACCCAGATAGCATCCCTTGGTCAGAAAGTCGTTGGAATCCTGCCCGGAACAGGTGCGTTCATAGCCGGCTTTTACCTGGGCTTCAGTAAAGGTTAAATTCTCTATTTCTGTCTTTTTGTCCATGAGCTACGAGCGTCGCGTTCTCCTAAGGCACTCCCTGGCATCAATAATCGCCCTGGGACTGACGGGTATTGGCAGATTTCTGTATAGCGTTTTTGTCTCCAGGAGGTTTGGTGTTGAAGAGCTCGGCAGGGCAAACTCCCTTATTTCGCAGGCCTTCTTTCTGGCGATTCCTCTGAGCTTCTTCGCGGTCGCCCTCGGGAAGTATGCGTCTGAGTTCCTTGGAAGCAACAGGGAGGATGCCATTCGTTCGATCACGCTTCCGTCTTTCCTCCTTCCGCTGGCAGGTCTTCTGCTGCTTCCATTCAACGCTTACCTATCTCTCCTGGCGACCTTTAGGGGGGTGCAGCTTACATTAAGGAGCTTCCTCTACGGCATCCACCGCGGTGAACACTACGCCTATTTGATAACAGTCGCCTTTTTGGGCTTTCTGGCGGGCTTTTTGGTGCGGGATGTCTTCGCACCCTACCTGTTCTTTCTCGGATCCATATCCGCTTTTGCCCTGGCCTATCTGGTGAAATTTGGTCTGATTGGAAGACCCAGGAAGCGTGAACTTGGGCTTCTCTTATCCTACTCCTCCTTTGCGTTCCTTGGGACGCTTTCGGGCGTGTTCCTCATCCAGGGGCCCTATTTCATGAGCGAATACCTCGCGGGGGCTGAGGTGGCAGGAAAAGTCTCCGCGGTTCTCTCCGCCGTGTTCCTGCTCACGTATCTCCCACAGGTGCTTCAGTCTGCGATAATGCCGCTATTTTCCTACAAGTACGGAAAGAATGAGAACGAGTACATCAAGTTGCTGGCCGAGAGGACTACGAGGCTTTTAATTCTGGTGACCGGCGCGGCAGTGTTTGTCCTTATGCTCCTCGGCAGGGAGGCACTATCCTTCTTTTTCAGCTTTGATGTGGGCCCCGCCTTCTATATTGCCCTGATGGCGGTGGAAGTTTACATTTCTTACAACCCGAGCATAGTTGCCCTCAACTCGACGGCCTACGTGAGAAAGGGAACGGCTGTTGCGCTCCTTGGTGCGGTTGTCGCTTTCCTCTCATGGCTTTATCTGATACCACTATCCGGTTCGGTAGGCGTTATGCTCGGCCTCCTCTGGGGGTACGGTGTTATACTCGTTGGCTCCGCTTATTACTCCCGCAAACTGCTTGGAATTTCCTGGGGGATATACACCCCCCTCATCGTTGCCCTGGCGCTACAATCGCTAGTCTTCCTCTCAAAAATTGCGCTCCTTGGAGGTTTCCTTGTTTTCTTGGCCTACGGAAGAAAAGATGTTAAAGAAGCGGTAGGCCTGTTCAGATTTTCCCGTGGTAGAGGATCCTGATGAGCTCCTCTGGGAGGCCTTCCTTTTTTATCCTCTCCTCCACGAGCTTCTTGTCGTAGTCCACCTCTATGAACTTGGTGTGGAGGGTATCGACGTCAACGAGGGCAAACGTTGCCTTGTGCTCCCTTCCGGGCGGGTAGCCTATGCTTCCCGGGCAGACAACCCTGCCGTATCTCGTCATGGCGTTCACGGGGTACTTTGGCGAGGCTACGAACAGTATCTCGTAGTCCTTGACGGGCCGCATTATGGCCTCATAGTAGCTCGTTGGCTGGTCGAGGAGAACCTGTCCCTCGAACGGGTTGAGCGGGCTTCCGTAGACGCCGAAGATGTCGTTCTTGCCAATCCTGTCCACGAGGTATATGGGCAGATCACGGATGAATTCCCTGCCCTCGTGACCGAGGGCTTCCCACGTGTACTTGAGGGCGGCTTTTATGTGCATGGGGACCTCGAGCCTATCGATGTAGTCCGGGCCCTCCGCGTGGGGGTCGCTGGCGGCTATAATCTGGTCGAACTCACCGCGGATGACCATTACGGTGTTGTTCCTTATGAGGTCGTCGAGTGTGTCGAGAACCTCCTTCGGGTAAGGGAAGAGACCGATGATGTTTCCGAGGATGTAGTACTTCTCAATCTCATAGCCTTCCTCTTTGAGCTCTTCGATTCTCTCAAGGGCCTTGGCCAGTGCCGGGAGGTTGCCGTTTATGTTTGCCAGAACAGCCACGTGAACCATGGCAACCACCCCCCAATTTTTTCTTTTTCTTACCCAAATTAACTAAAAGCTAAAAAGATATTTAAAGGTTTCGGAAGGAGTCAGAGGAGGGAGCGCTTTTTCTTCCCGCGTCTTTTCTCGGAGTGCATACTCGCTATGTACATCAGAATGGCGTCCTCCATCATGCTCTCACCTCCATCAACTTTCTGTCTCACAAGGCTTGGAAGCGAACCAAATTGGGCTCACGTTTCTATGATTCGAGAGTTTACTGGGACTACTGGGGCAACATTAAATCTAGGATACTGTAAAACTCAAATAGTGGGGTAAATCCCGTTGAAAGATGGCATTCTAAAAGTGATGCAACAATCCAGTAAATCAATATCAGCAGAATTTTAAGTGCTGGCGGACCGGCGGGGATTTGAACCCCGGACCTGCGGCTTAGGAGGCCGCCGCCCTATCCTAGCTAGGCTACCGGTCCACTGCCCGCTATTCCC
>DRGF01000038.1 GCA_011050175.1 Thermococcus sp.
GACCTCTCCGATTTCTTGCTTCCATAGAAGCCCACGACACCCCAGCACGCCAGGCTCATGAGCTCAAAGAATATCAGCATCTGCAGTATCGTGGAGGAGTATATGAACGTGAGCGTTGAGCCGAGGAATATCATCATCCACCCGTAGAACCTTCCTTTCTGGCCCCTGTGAGGGTGCCCGATGTTTCTATCGTCCATATATCTGACCGCGTAGGTCAGGAATATTGCACCCGCAGAGGAAACCACCAGTGCCGTGAACACGCTCGTCGAGTCAATTATGAAGCCATATATCTCCCCAAGGCTGTCCGATACCAGCAACTTCACATGAACGGCTGAGGGGGATGAGTAAAACAGGATACCCGCAATTACCTGGAGGGCCGTCGAGGCCCACAGGAGGGGCAGCATTAGAGCGTCCGCCTTTTTGTCATCCAGAGCGAAGCACACTGCACCAGCATACGCGAGGACTATTGAAAGCGCGATGAGCTCAAATATCATGTGGTTCCCCCCATTATCTTTTCAACCTTCTTGGCGAGCTCCTCAACCTTGGCAAGGTTCTGTCTGACCTTTATCTGGAGTATCTCCTCCTCACTGGCGAAAATCAGGGCGTCCGTCGGGCAGGTCGTCACACATGCGGGGAGCTTCCCCTCATCCCTGCGGTGACTGCAGAGGTCGCACTTGACCATAATTTTCAGCTCGGGGACGAACTCCGGCGTTCCGAAGGGGCATGCAATAGAACAGAACATACAGCCTATGCACTCCTGGTACTTGACACGCACTGCCCCATCTTCGTCTTTATAGAGCGCCCTGGCGGGACAGACCAGCATACAGGGGGCATTTTCACAGTGTCTGCAGTTGAAGGACATCATGAGCAGCTCTGATGTCTCGATGAGCGTGATGTTGGCCTTCCCGTGGTGCTCCCTGGCGCAGGCAATCTCGCAGGACCTGCACCCTATGCAGTTCCTAAAGTCGATAAAGACTTTCTTTTCCATATCACTCCACCCTCTTAATTGTACAGGAACATGCCTTCATCTGGGGCAAACCGGTTTCATCATCAATCTTCAATCCCATTACGCGGTTGGCACCCTCGTGCCAGGGGGCCTTGATGGTGCCCGGAATGACCGTTTTGGAAACTTTCACGGTTCCAATGTACTCCCCGTTTTCGGAGACTATCTTGACCCTATCTCCGTCCTTTATTCCCCACTTCGCGGCATCTTCCTCGCTTACCAGGATGGGCAACTCCTGCCACCGGGCTTTTAGTGAGGGGCTCCTCTTGGTCATCGTTCCGGTCTGGAACTGACCCACGTACCTTACGGTAATCATGACGGGAGTGTCAAGGGATGGCATCTTGTCTGAGGTGTACATTTTCGTAGGCTGGGAACTTGGCTCCGTGCTCCACATAACTCCCTCAGGGGTTCTCGTCAAAGTGCGGGGGCCGGCGTTTGCGTATTGTGGGACGAGGGTGCTTATTTCGCGGAGAATCTCCTCCGGGAAGTAGAAACCGAACCCTTCCAGCCCCAATGCATTCCCCAGCTCACATAAAATTGCCCAGTCGGGCTTGGCGTCTCTTGGGGGCCACTTAACCCTGGAGCTCCACTGAATCCTTCTCTCGGCGTTTGTTGTAGAACCGTCGCTCTCAAGGAACGCCGCCGCGGGAAGGATAATGTCCGCAAGTTCCGTAGTCGGGGTCGGGAATATGTCCTGAGCAACGACGAACTCTGCCCGCCGTAGAGCCTTTTCAGCCTCGGGGAAGCTCACTGCAACGTTGGCACCCATAATGTAAAACGCTGAAATGTTGCATTTTTGGGCCTCCTTAATTGACCTTGCAATGTCAAGCCCCATTTCACTCGGCAGTTCGTCGTTTTTCCAGGCCTCCTTGAAGATATCTATGTCGTCGTATGTCCTATACCCAGGCAACAAATCAGGCACTACGCCCATGTCCATGACTCCCTGGGAGTTGTTCTGCCCTGCCAGGGGCAGGACTTTGAAGTCCATCATTGAGGCAAGAGTTATGATGCTCCTGACAACGTCGTACCCGTTGGAATGCATGGAGATACCGGAACCCCATAAAATAACACCGTTCTCCGCAAGAACAATCTCTCTCACAATTTTTTCAATCTCCGCCGCTGGGACCCCAGTTATTTTTTCCACGTGTTCGGGTGTGTATTTACCTATTATCTCCAGATCAGATGCCGTGAGATGGGCACTCTTTGCGTTTCTTCTTCCCATCAGCAGGTTGATGAGGGCGTTTATTAGCGCAATATCGGTGCCCGGGAATGGGCGGAGGTGGGCACTGGCAAATTTTGTGGTTTTGGTCTTTCTCGGGTCTATGACAATGATTTTAGCGCCTTTGTTCTTAGCCTTTAGAACCCTGCGGAAAATCAGAGGGAACGTCTCCGCAGGGTTAGCACCCCATATAATTACCAGGTTGCTGTCTTCAATATCGTCATACGTTGCCCAGTTTCTTTCGAAGTTTGAGTCCAGTATTGCCTTCACGGATACACCATGGCAGAAATGGCTGGTGTTGTCAACGTTGTTTGTCCCAATGTTCCTCGCAAGTTTCTGGAAAAGATACGCCGACTCGTTGCTCACCTTGCCCCCAGCAATGAACATGAGCTTATTGGGGTCGTCTTTCATGTAGCTCCTGATAAACGAAGCGATTTCACTTATTGCGTCTTTCCAGCTTATCTTTACGAATTTTCCCTCTTCAACGGCCTTCAACGGGACTTTTAGCCTCTCCTTGCTGATCATGTGCTCGAACATGGCATTTCCTTTCGGGCAGAGCTTTCCACGGTCATTGGGAACGTTTATATCTGTGACGTACTCTATCATGAACGGGTGAGACAGCTCTTTCTTTACATACGCCCTACATCCGGTTCCACAGTATGGACAGGTGATGAGTTGCATATCTTTCCCTCCGGCAGATGGATATGTAC
Source organism: Thermococcus sp. (assembly GCA_011050175.1). Taxonomy (GTDB): domain Archaea; phylum Methanobacteriota_B; class Thermococci; order Thermococcales; family Thermococcaceae; genus Thermococcus. Next base: position 2,933 of record DRGF01000038.1, read on the forward strand.
AAATATGTTCACGTGACCATTAGTATTCTGTGGTTCAGTGACGTAAGAAATTTTTAAGGGTTTTCTAAACCTTTAGTTGGGCAACTAAAGGTTTTCTAAACCTTTGGTTTTGAAACTAAAGGTTTAGAAAGGCTTTTTTACAAAATTGAATGACTATAATTGGAGTTTAATGTACACATAAAATCGGCAGTGTTCAGGTACTTGGGAAAACGGGGTGGTGGAGTTGAGATATGTTAAGCTACCAAAGGAGAACACCTATGAGTTCTTGGAGCGGTTAAAGGACTGGGGGCGACTCTACGCTCCGGTTAAGATATCAGAGAAGTTCTACGACTTCCGCGAAGTGGACGACGTCAGGGATGTTGAGTTCCGCTACAACAGGACGATAATGCCCCCGAAAAAGTTCTTCTTTCTGCCAAGGGAGAAAATGTTTGAGTTCAGCATTTCAAAGGGGGAGTACAAGGGCCTCATCGAAAACGTCGAGCCGTTTGTAGTTTTTGGGGTTCACGCATGTGACATCTTCGGGCTCAAAGTAATGGACACCATATACCTAGATGAACTTCCCGACAAATATTACAAGGTCCGGCGCGAGAAGGGCATAATTATCGGCATCAGCTGTACTCCAGATGACTACTGCTTCTGCAATTTAAGGGAGACGGATTTTGCGGACGACGGCTTCGACCTGTTCTTGCACGAACTTCCCGATGGGTGGCTTGTCCGTGTTGGAACCCCGATCGGTCACAGGATAGTTGACAAGAACCTACGTCTCTTTGAAGAGGTAACAACCGAGGACGTGTGCAACTTCAGGGACTTTGAAAACAAGAAGCAACAGATGTTCAAGTACCACGAGGACTGGGCGAACTTGAGGTACCTGCTTGAGCTTGAGACCGAACACCCGATATGGGACGAGCAGAGCGAACTCTGTCTGGCCTGTGGCAACTGCAACACGACATGCCCGACCTGCAGGTGCTTTGACGTCCAGGATGTCCCAAACATAGACGGGGACACAGGAGCCAGGGTCAGGAGATGGGACTCATGTCAGCTGGTCAGGCACGGAATGGTGGCAGGAGGACACAATTTCAGGCCGACAAAGAAGTCCAGGTTCATGAACAGGTATATGTGTAAAAACTCATACGTTGAACAGCTTGGTCTCAGCTACTGTGTTGGGTGCGGCAGATGCACCTACTTCTGTCCCGCAGGAATAAGCTTTGTGCAGAACCTAAGAACCATTTTGGGCATTGAAGAGAGCTCGTGCCCGCCAAAAATCTCTGAGGAGATTCCGAAGAAAGGATTTGCATATGGCGATTCTATTGGGGGTGATGGACAATGACCGTCCCGCGGTTCATTTCTCCGGGCAATACTTTTGCGGAAGAGAACCCCTACGCCCTGGAAAAGGTCAGGGTTCTCAGGGTATACCAGCTCACAGATTTGGAAAAGCTGTTCCTGTTCAGGTTTGAAGACCCAACCATTGCCGAGAACTGGACGTTCAGGCCGGGTCAGTTCGTCCAGCTCACGATACCCGGGATAGGAGAGGTGCCTATCAGCGTGTGTTCCTCACCAATGAGACAGGGTTTCTTCGAGCTCTGTATTAGAAAAGCTGGAAGGGTAACCACCGCAGTCCACAGACTCAAGCCAGGTGACACAGTACTCGTGAGGGGCCCATACGGGAACGGCTTCCCCGTTGACGAGTGGAAAGGCATGGATCTGCTCTTAATAGCGGCGGGCCTTGGAACTGCACCCCTCAGGAGTGTCTTCCTCTACGCAATGGACAACAGGTGGAAATACGGCAACATAACCTTCATCAACACGGCACGCTATGGAAAAGACCTGCTCTTCTACAAGGAGCTTGAGGCAATGAAAGACATAGCCGAGGCTGAGAACGTTAAGATAATTCAGAGTGTCACCAGAGACCCCGACTGGCCGGGACCAAAAGGAAGGCCCCAGAACTTCATAGTCGAGGCAAATACAAACCCCAAGAACACGGCGGTGGCAGTCTGCGGTCCCCCGAGGATGTACAAAGATGTTTTCGAGTCTCTTATCAACTACGGCTACAGACCGGAGAACATCTACGTGACGCTTGAGAGGATGATGAAATGTGGAATTGGAAAATGCGGCCACTGCAACGTGGGAACAAGCACGTCCTGGAAGTACGTCTGTAAAGACGGCCCCGTCTTCACGTACTTTGACATAGTATCAACACCAGGGATGCTCGACTGAGGTGGTGAAAATGGAGAACGGAAAAGTTCGCATCGGGTTTTACGCTCTCACCTCATGCTATGGCTGCCAGCTTCAGTTTGCCATGATGGACGAGATACTCCAGCTCCTTCCGCGCGCTGAGATTGTCTGCTGGTTCATGGTCGAGAGGGACTCCTACGAGGACGAACCCGTGGATATAGCCTTCATCGAGGGGAGCGTCTCAACGGAGGAGGAGGTCGAGCTCGTCAAGAGGATACGCGAGAACGCGAAGATCGTCGTGGCGGTGGGCTCCTGTGCAGCCCACGGCGGCGTGCAGAGCTGGGAGAAGGATAAGCCCACCGAAGAGCTCTGGAAGGCAGTTTATGGCAACGCAACGGTCAAGTTCAGGCCCAAGCCCGCCAAGCCCGTCGAGGAGTACATCAAGGTGGACTACCGCATCTACGGCTGCCCGCCTGAGAAGAAGGACTTCCTCTATGCCCTCGGTACGTTCCTCGTAGGTTCGTGGCCCGAGGACATAGACTACCCCGTCTGCGTCGAGTGCAGGATAAACGGCCACCCGTGCATACTCATAGAGAAGGGCGAGCCGTGCCTTGGGCCGGTAACGAGGGCGGGCTGTGACGCGAGGTGTCCTGGCTTTGGAATAGCATGCATCGGTTGCAGGGGTGCGATAGGCTACGACGTCGCTTGGTTTGACTCCCTCGCGAGGACGTTCAAGGAGAAGGGCCTCACTAAGGAAGAGATACTGGAGCGTATGAAGATATTCAACGCCCACAACCCGAAGCTCGAAGAGATGGTCGATAAGGTATTCCAGGAGGTGAAAGAATGAGCAACGTCTACCTTCCAATCACCGTTGACCACATAGC
>DRGF01000089.1 GCA_011050175.1 Thermococcus sp.
CCCTCTCCCTGCCGAAGGCCCTTATTGTCTCGATCCCCGCGACGCTCTCCTCCACAACGCTCGATATCTTCGCTATCTTCTGCCTCGTCTCCCTGTAGGCCCTCCTCATCTTCCCGCCAAAGTAGTAGGCAACGAGCACCATCAGCGGGACGCTCGCGAGGGTAACGAGGGTAAGCTTGACGTCCAGCAGGAACATGGCAGTTATTATGCCGATGAGGCTGAGAAGGCTTCCAAGACTCCCGAGGAGGCCGGAAACGAGGACGTCGTTAACGATTCCGGTGTCGTTCACTACCCTCGACACGAGGTCGCCCGTGGACTTGTCCTTGAAGAAGTCGAGGCTCGAGCGGAGGACTTTCTCGTGGAGCCTCGCTCTGAGGTCGCGGAGGACTTTCTGGCCGAAGACCTCGATGTAGAATGTCTGGAGCGTCGCGAAGAACCACCCGGCAACGAGGGAGAGCAGGTAGAGGAGCGCAATGACCCAGAAACGCCCGTAGTTGCCGGGAAGGACGTAGCGGTCTATCGCCACGCTGAGGATGTAGGGCGGTGCCAGGGTTGCCAGGGCGGAGCCGATTATGCTGAAGACGACCACCGCGAGCGTCCGCCTGTGGGAGAGGGCCTCACCAATGAACCTCCTGAGGAGTGAGAGTGATGACTTGGTGTTACTCTCCATTCCAACCACCCCTGCCGAGCATCTCGCTGAAGAGTCCTCCCTTCTTTGCGAGCTCCTCTGGCTTCCCGTCCTCCAGGATCTGGCCGTCCTTCATCACGATGACCCTGTCGGCCAGTTTGGCCATCGAGAGCCTCTGGGATACTATCACCGCTGTCTTGCCCTCAAGGATTCCTCTGAGGTCTTCAACGAGCCTCTTCTCGGTCTCTGCGTCGAGGTTTGATACGGGGTCGTCGAGGAGCAGTATCTTCGGCTCAAGGAGGAGGGCCCTCGCCAGGGCTATGCGCTGTCTCTGCCCGCCAGAGAGTGTCACACCCTTCTCGCCGACAACGGTGTCGTAGCCCTCCGGGAGGGAGGCTATGAAGTCGTGGATTTTCGCTATTTTTGCCGCCCTCTCGATTTCTTCCATGCTAGCGTCGGGCTTTGCAAGGGCTATGTTCTCCCTCAAACTCCGGTTAAAGATGAAAGGCTCCTGCGGGACGTAGGCGACTACCTTCCTGAGGCAAGAGGTCTTTATCTTCCTTACATCAACGCCGTCGATCAGAACCTGGCCTTTGTCCGGCTCGTAAAAGCGCGCTATCAGCTTGAGGAGGGTGCTCTTTCCGGAGCCGGGTGGCCCTGTTATTAAAACCTTCTCGCCGGGCCTTATTTTGAGGTTCAGGCCCTTGAGCACGGTCTTTCCTGTGTGGTATGTCAGCCAAACGTCGCGGAACTCGATTTCTCCGCGCGGGTTCTCAAGCTCCACGGCATCGGGAGGGTCAACGTCGGGAGGAGCAGAATCTATGACCTCAAAGAGCCTTGAGGTGGCCGCCAAACTCCTCTGGATGTCGCCGATGGTGAAGCCAAGCGCCCTCAGCGGCCAGGTCATCGTGAGCATGTAGGTGAGAAAGGCAGTCAGCTCGCCAACAGTCAGCGCTCCGGCCATTATCGCCCTTCCGCCGTAGTAGAGCATCGCGCTCATGGCGATTCCCATCACGAGGAAGGGCGCGTTGCCGTAGAGAGCCGTGATTTTGGTCGCCTCGACGTTGAGGGAGTAGAGCTCCTCGTTCTCCTTCATGAACTTCTCCTGGATGTGCTCCTCCACGGAGAGGGCTTTAATCGTCTTTACCCCGGCTATGCTGCCCGTTGAGACGGACGCAACAACGCCCGTCTGGTGCCTTATTTTATCGTAGATTGGCCTTACCTTCCTCGCGTAGGTCGTGTTGAGGGCCACAACGACCGCTATGGTCACGAGGGCCACGCCCGTGAGGGCAACGTTCATCCTGGCCATGTAGTAGAGCGAGACGATGATGAGAAAGACAGAATAGACGAACATCCTCACGCGGAAGGAGAGAAAGCGCGTTATCCTTTCGGTGTCGTTTGTTATCCTGCTTATGAGCTGACCGGAGTAAGTCTTATCGAAGAACTCCATTCTATGCCTCTGGATGGCCCTGAATGCGTCCATTCTGAGGTGGTAAACTGCGTGCTGAGCCGCTTTGACGAGCAGATACCTACCGCTGAAGCTGAAGGCCCCGTTTAGAATCCCCACCAGGAGGACGAGGAGGGCGTAGCGGACTGCCACGCGGTATTTTCCGGTTACTATGCCCCCGTCTATCGCCTCCCTTATTAGGACGGGGATTACCCCGTTCGTGTATGACATAAGGAGAACTATGATTAGGCCTGCTATGAAGTGGAGTTTGTGTTCCCGTAGATAACTCAGCAACCGCTTTAACTGCCCCATTGAGTCCGCCATAGCAGGAGGAATTGGGTACGCTACTATAAATATTTGTCGGTTAAGATGTCCATCTGAGTGAGCCCCTCAGTTTGTCCACCGTTATGGGATGATAAAAAGGAGCAAAAAGAGATCAAGACTCCGTCCTCAACTTCCAGCCGTCTATACTGAAGCCGCCCATTTTATCAAGGACGTGGTTTATTAACGCCTCGGCGTTTTCTGTTCTGACGTCTTCCATGGCCCGGAGGAAAAGTTCGACAAACCTCTCATCCGGGAAGTCCGGGAAGAGGTATGCTTTTCTAAAGGCCCCCTCGGTAAAGAGCCGGTAAACCTTGCTAGCCGGCGGTATTTCAACCCCCAAGAATCTGGCGTAGTATTCCAGAGCCATTTTCAGGGCCAGATGATAGAGGTAAGCGTAGCTTGGGTTTCCTCTGTTTTCGGCGTCCTTCAAACTATCGAGGACGTCCCAGAGGAAGTACTTGGCCAGCTCGATTCTCGTTTCGTCCGGCTTTGGAAACGGCTTTCCCATGTACTCCTTAGCCGCTACCCTAAGAACCTCAATTATTCCCGTTTTGTCAAAGAGGGTCTTTCCTGTGAGAATTATCCTAGCCGTGCTCCTGCTGTTCTGGGCGAGCTCCCCCTCGAAGTACTCCCTAACCGCCCGGACTGGGTTCGCAAAGTATTCAATCAAAACGCCGTCCACAATGACGTTCCCTCTTTCTCTCCAGCCAACATCGTCGGAGAGGATTATGTAGACGTCCACGTCCGAGCGAGAAGTTTGCAGGCCGAGGGCATAGCTTCCAGTCAGCAGGGCAGCTTCGACGAACTCTTGCTCTTTCCAAGGTCTGAGGAACTTCTCAAGCGCCTGCTTCCAGTCCCCCATACCACCACCTCAGAACTCAGGAATCCTTATCGGCGCCTGCAGTTCCTTCTCGTTCTTTTCGAGGTTGGTCGCCAGCATCCTTATCCTTTCCACACCTTTGATTTCATTGATGAATTCAGCCACGCTCTTGGGAACGAGGTCTTCCCATGGCTCCCCGCTGACCATTCTCCTCCTTATCTCGGTCGCCGAGAGGATGTCCTTCCTGAACATCGGCTGGACGATGACCTCGTAGCCCTTCTCGCGGAAGAGCTGGGCGACGAGCGAGTTGCCAGTGAAGACGACGTCGAACCTCGGCACCATGCTCACCACGTAGGTCGCCCAGATGGCGTTGAAGTTTATGTCCGGGAGCGGGATTAGATAGTAGCGCTTGTCATTAAGATTTGCCTCGTCAAGGGCCCTTATGAGCATCTCCATCCTCTCGCTCGTTGTGAATGGGTTCTTGAGCGTGTGGCTTGCCTGGGCGCTTCCGATTCCTATGATAACCTCATCAACCTGCGAAAAGACGAATTCGAGCGCCTTTAGGTGCCCGTTGTGGACGGGCTGGAAACGGCCGACGAAGAGACCGCGTTTGACCACGTTAATCACCTCGTTCAATCCTTTTGAACGGTTCGTTCAGTTTCGGTGAACGAATCGCCAGTTATAACCTCCACTTTCTCGGAACGGGCGGGATACAAAAAGTCCTCGTCGAGGGTTACGAGCGTCAGCCCATAGAACTTCGCCGTTGAAAGGATTAAGGCATCGTTGGGAAGCATGCCGTAGTTCAGAATAAACTCAAACGCCCTCTCCTCTATCTCTTCCGTGAGAGGAAGCTCAGAGAAATTGTCCTTGAGGTACAGATAAACTTTCTCAAGCTTATCCCTGTGTTTTTCAATTTCCTTAGGATTGCCCCTCAGCGTGAGGTAGCTCTTTCCAGTAACGAGCTTCAGAAAAACGAACAGGACTTCACTGAAGATTATGGGGTTTATAAACTTCGGATCGCTTTCGAGTGACTGGAGCAGTCGCTTTGCCGTTGGGTTGCCCTTTAAAGCCTCGATAATGACTGAGGAATCAACCAAAGAGCTCCTCATAGGCCTCCAACCTCAGCTCCTTAGCGCTCTTCTCGCTCTTGATGATGCCGAAAACATCGTCCAGAGTGACTCTCGGCTTTTCCCCCTTCCCCTTCAGCGTCTTGATTATCGCCATGACTTCTCTCTCAAACAGCTTTTCCATGCCGTCGGGAACTCGAACACGGAGGGTTATTTCTCCCATTTTCTCACCCACTAAAAGTCCGTTCCATCTCTTCAAAACACTTTCTAAACCAGCTTCACCCTAACAACATCCCCGACCTTAAGGCCGAGCCTTTCGGCGGCGGAGCCCTGGTTCATGGCGATTTCAAGGTAGTCGTGGCTTCCGGGCAGGGTTAAAAGCTCGCCGGGTTCCACCTGGCCGTAGGTGTCAATGTACGGGATTCTAAGCCCGAAGTCGGGCAGTTCAACGGCTTTTGGCTTCCCGTAGTCCTCAAGGTTGAGTATGACGTTGCCGAAGTCGTCCACGTAGATTACCTTGAGCGACCATAGGTCGCCATCCTTCACCGGCTCGACGTCGAGCCTAACGAGAGAGTCGAGCGGAACTTCGCGGGCAAACTCCTCCGGGTGGACGCCTTTGTCGATGAGCGCCGCGGCCGGCCCGAAGACGTCCCTGCCGTGGAATGTCGAGCTTATCCGCCAGCCAGTAAAGCGCCTTATCCGGTCGGGGTCTATCTCCCAGGCGCGCTTTGCGTTTATGTGCTTGAGCGGAAGCGTGGCTAACCCGTTGTCGGGGACGACGAGCCACTGGTCGCCCTCGATTACAACTGCCCTCCTCTCGGTGCCAACGCCAGGGTCAATCACTCCAACGTGGATCGTTCCAGTGGGCGAGTATTTGACCACCTGTTCCATGGCGAACGAGCCCTCGATTACGGAGTGCCTCGTCACAGCGTGGGTCACGTCAACGAGCCTCGCGTTGGGATTAACCCTCAGCATCGCAACCTTCATCTCACCGACGTAAGGGCCCCTGAGACCGAAGTCAGTCGTTAGGGTTATCACCGCCACCACCTAAAGCTTATTAATGGTTGGAGCTTTAAAGGGTTTGGAAGATGAAAATGAAGAAAGTCATCATGGCTCATCTCCTCATTCTCATAGTGGTGGCAGCCGGATGCCTTTTCAAGCCGCCAGCGGAGGTTAGGTTCTCCATTGATAGAACGGTCGTCGCACCCGCTGGAACGCTACACGTCGTCGTCTTCGTTAATAACACTGGAAAAGTGGGTCTGACGGGAGCGACGCTCGTCCTGAGCGATGACAGCTTCCAGATACTTCAGGAGCCGAAGTTTCCCGACGTTCTGTCCGTGGGCCAGTCCGTTCAGCTGGTCTGGATACTCAAAGCACCCCCAAAGCCGGGCGTTTACACACTCAAACTTTCATTGGAGCTGACCGATGAACTCAAACGCTCCTGGACCGGCTTCTACGGGCAGTTTAGGGTATCAGTCTCAAACGACGCCGGACCCCCCAACGAGATAGGGCTCGAGATAGGTGGGCCCGAGACCCTCCACGGTGGTGAGACCTCCACGATAACCGTCACAATAAACAACAAGCTGGAGACCCGGATAGAGCTGGTGGACATCACGCTTGATCTTCTCGACGGAATGAAGATGGTGAGCGCAGACACGCTTCCAGAGAGCATCGGCAGTAAA
>DRGF01000201.1 GCA_011050175.1 Thermococcus sp.
GAGGAGGGCAACTGGGCGGTGGTACAGCAGGGCATGAACGAGCGGGAGAGAATGGCGAGGCGCTTCCACTGGTTTGAGACGGAGACCTTTACCCTCGACCCGCACAAGGCCATCTCCGGGCTCAGGAGGGAGTTCGCACTCAACACCGTCTCAAAGGAGTCGAAGGAGTACCAGAAGACGCTCCTCGACGTGGTTCAGGAAAATCCTGTCAAAATAGAACGCGAGCTTGAGAGCCTGAAGGCGATATCAAGGGGCTACCGGCCGCTGGTTTATTACAAGCCACGAGAACCCTGGGAGAAAGACGTGATAAAAAGGTACGAGAGCCTCGGAAAGTTTGAGCTGAACAAAAAAGCTCTTGAGTTCGCCCGTGAGCTGAGCGTGAGCAACTACGAAGAGTTTCTCCTCCTGAATGGCATCGGCCCGAGCACGTTAAGGGCCCTATCGCTCGTCCTTGAGCTGGTTTACGACGTCCACCCGAGCTGGAAGGACCCGGTGACGCACCCACCCGACCCGTTCAAGTTCACCTACGCCGTCGGCGGGAAGGACAGAGTACCGTTCCCGATAGACAAGCCCGCTTACGACGAGCTGATTTCCTTCCTCGAGGAGCTCGTCTCAAGACACCCTGAGGAGAAGGCCCTCGCGCGGAACGTGACGAAGATAACCAAAAACTGGAAGTTCCCGGAGGGGGAGAAGAAGGCGACTTAAAGAGAAGTACTATTCAAACAAATCTCCAATGTCCTCCATGAATTCCTTCTTTTTGAAAAGAACTTCTCCTCTCTTCGCAGGAGTTTGTAAATCCAAGTCTGTTCTAGATACCACTATCATTTTTTTGGGCCATGTTGGTATGGGTAATTCATTAAAATCAGGCCCACGAGCAACGTCATCGTATCTAAATTCTCCCTTAATTTCAATATATTTAGAGAACTTGGCAGGGGTAAATAGCTGCTGAAGTTCTCGGATTATGTCTAGTTCCTTTCCACCAAATTTTGAATGTTGTTGTTTTGAAAGTTTCATGACCAATCTAAGTTGTTGAGTTCGATCCATAGGAACGCTGGCTAACTTATATATCGTTCTGAGGTAATCTTCAAATTGTCTTGGGACTTTTAGTTTAATTTCTTGATGAACTGCCACATCAACCTTAACATCAATCCCATACAGCTCAAAACGAGAAAAAGCATTTTCCCAATATTTTAAATGGGTAAGCTGAGCAGAAATAGGGTATTTTTTTAGATGATCATCTTCTTCAGGCTCTTTGGGGATTTTTGTATAAACTAACGACTCAACGAATTTGTCATCATGTATTTTTAGGTCTAGCTCCACAATGTAGTCCTCCTTAGGCTTGAGGTTTTTGAGGTGCAATATTGTCTCTCCATTCTTCTGTTCAAAAACAGGTATCTTGTCAAGAGACAATATTGGACGTATGAAAGCTCTTGTTGTAGTATACGGTATTTTCACACGTCCTCTATTAGTTTTAAGACGACCAATAAACGAATACTTCTGAGTTTTTTCTAGCACGTTAATGACCATCGCTCTGTCAAGTATCTCAAAGGCCCCACTAAAAGAGGCATCCAATACATTCATTCTCTCTGTTAGCTTCTCAAAACCTTTCCGAAGTACTACTTCTCCCATTTTTGTGACAAGAGGGTTATTGAGAATTTGGTCTATCATTCTCCTCTCCCTCCCCAATAAACTCAAATAATTTGTAAATTGGCACTTCACACTCTTTATCAACTAAGATTTTCACTTTACCCAGAGGTATTGGAGCGTATCTTGAATACAACAAATCTGTTAGGTGAATTTCAAGATTGAGTTCATATTCTCCTTTATCTGGGAAATGTATGACTTTTAGAGGGTTGATTAGTAAAATCTTGCCTTGATACACAGAGTTTAAATAGACGATAAACGTCTCCACATCAGTTAATATTTGAATATTAGAGAAGTATGCAGCTAGTATTGAGGACATGTATTCATCCATAAATTTAGAGTCATGGCTTAAGTTTTCCATACACGTTTCAAACTTTTTTATCTTTCTAATAAGCTCGTCATCAATTTCTTGTCCACTTTCGAGATACTCTATAATGCTAATAGCTAAGTGTAGTGGCTCTGAATATTGGGGATACTCTTTAGCGACTCTTCTAAAGTTATCTTTCATCGAATTGAATACACTTGCTATATATTCTCCTAATCGACTAGGGGGTCCTACAGATACTTCAGGAGAGGAGTCACCTACGGAGAAATCTAAGATGGCGGTTCCTTGTCCAATATTCTTGAGCTTAAATTTATCTTTAACCTTAGGGTACTCGTTATTACATGAAATCTGAATTATATTGGGAGATTTTAAAACTTTGATTACTGGTTTTATAGTGTGAACTGTCAGAGTTCTTAATTCAATGCCCTTTGACGTTTTAATACGAATAGTCACGTGTACTTTCCCTATTATCTCAGAAGTCTTTTTAGTTCTGAATTTGGCCCCCAAATATCCATTAATGCTTACACTATTAATTCTAACTATTTTGAGACTTTTCGAGGCAGGGATGACTAAAAGCCCAAGAGAGGCTATATTATAAATTTCTTCAATTTCAACACTTTTTGGATTGTATGATATCTCGATAACCTCCGGAATCGTGTCTATATCCCATCTTAAGATTAGGGGGAAGTCCTCTCCTTGTAATACGTATTTTGGTGCAAAAATTTCTTGGATGAGACCCATGCTCAAAATTACTCACTATTCCTTTATAAGCATTCTCATTTCCACTATTAAGTTGTCATTGGGAAAGTAGAAATAAAAAATACCCAGAAGTTCTAGAGGGATAGAAAAGGCTTACTTAGACCCTTTTATGAATGAACGTATACACAGTAATGCTCCCTGATGAACTCCCAGTTCTCTCGCTATCGGCCTGCACTTGGCCTTCAGGAGGTAAAAGACCCTCTCATCTTTCCTCTCGCTCAGGGTCTCGAAGTTCCCCTGCCCCTTCGCTATTATCACGTCCGCCTTCTCGAAGACTTCCATAAACTCCTCCGAGACGAGACCAAATGGAACCCCTACGATGCGAGTGCCCGTCGAGACTATCTCGCCGACCTCCTCAAACCCCGCCTCCCTGAGGTCGTCCACGGTGGCGTCGTTTATTATCGGGCCCTCCTTCGCCGCGACGTAGATTTTCAGGTTGGAGAACTCTTCCCGGAGCTTTTTCAGGAAGAGCAGGTCGAAGTATATCTCACCGCAGTTGTCCGTCAGGTAGAGAAGTTTCTCTGCCCTTGAAAGCCCCTTGAACAATTCCTCCGACTCGTCCACGTAGAGCTCCTCTTTCATCATTGCCCTCACGTCGTTCTCCAGCTTCTCTGGTGAGTAGCCGACCGCGAAGTCCACCACGTTCCCTATGATGGCGAGCTTGAGGGCGTCCTTCAAGCCAACGTCCTCGAAATCTTTCGTAATTTCCTCCGCGAGCCTGTTAGACAGTTCTTTGTATTTTCTGAACGGGTCATCGTCCCCAACGACCCTGTAAACGCCCAGGAACACCTCGCTCCCGAAGACCGCCGGAATAGAGTTTTCGTTGATGGAACTCATCAGCCTGGCGGCTTCTATGACGCCCTTCTTCCTGAGTTCCAGGTCATCGGTCGCCATTTCAACTATCTTCCGGCACTGGTTCGCGGCACAGGCAAAGCACTCGTAGTGAACTTTCATCTCACCACCCCCACATAGCACTGCACGGGGGCTTAAATGGGTTTTGTGCAATCAAAGAAACTTTGCCTTCGCAAAGTTTCATCAAAGTTTGTAGCTCTTCTTCAAATGGCCGCGGTGAGAGGATTTTCACTGATTAATGTCGGCTTTTAAAGGAGAACTCCCTGAAATTATGCTTTTTAAAGGGGTTTACTTCTTCTTGACGCCCTCCGGGCATCTATCCTGAGGTCAAACCGACTATTAGGGAGTAAATTAACGGTTCTCATTTCCAAGACAATCTATCCAACGAGAAATCACTATAGGATTATTAGATTTTTCGAAGAAGAGCTACAAACTTTGATGAAACTTTTGCTCGGCAAAAGTTTCTTGTGGTGGGCCCGCGGGGATTCGAACCCCGGACCTCCACCTTGTAAGGGTGGCGTCATAACCATCTAGACCACGGGCCCGCCCAGAGTAAGGAAAAGGGGGGAGGTTATAAAATTTTCGAAACTACTTCTCAACTCCCCTCCTCACCTTAACGGCCAGGCCGCTCTCGAAGGCCTTCAGCTCCTCGCCGTTGAGCAGTGTCTGCCCGGTCGCGAGGAGCTCATCCTTCTCGTTCACGACCAGGACCTCATCGTAGGGCCTTATCGCCGGGTCGGCATCGACCACGAACTTGGCGAAGACGTTCTTCCCGCGCCTCGCGAAGGGCTCTGCATCCTCGTTGACCACAACGCGCATCCTCGGGAACGGCAGGATTTCATGGAGCCTCTTTGCCCCCTCGATGCCGAGGGTCAGAAGTCCGTCCTCCGCCCTGAAGGTCGCGAGGTGCTTGCCTTTGGCCTTTATCTGCCTCGGCATGCCCGTCTTTCTCGAAAGCTCGACGAAAGCGTCCTTGAACGCCTCGCCGGCACCCTCGCCGAACTGGTACTCGGCTATTGCCACGATGTAACTCCTCGCCTCCCCTTTGGATGGCTTGGTTATAGTGAAGTCTTCCTCACCCTCGCTCTGGGCGAAGGGGTAGCTGAGCGAAAGGTACTTCGGAACCTCGCCGAATATTGGGTGGTCGACCGTCTCAGGGAACTTCGCCTTAACGCGCTCCGCCCTCTCCTTCGCGCGCTCCACTATCGGCCAGCGCATGGCTTCCTCACTCACCTTGAAGAAAGCTGAGGCCTTTGTAACCGGCTCGTTCTTCTCAAGGTAGTCTCTGTACTCCAGCAGTCTCTTGTATGCGGCGAACATCTTGGGGTGGCTCCGCGCCCTCTCGTCGACGAGCTCCCAGAGCGTTCCCTCTTTTATCGCCTGCTTCACGCGGTTCAGCTCCTCGCGGATCACCCACAGGTTGTGGAGTGCAAGGAGCCTCGTCCTCTCTTCCTTCGGCATCTCACGGAGCTCCTGGGGGGTGTGGCGTGAGCAGACCGGACAGGAGCAGGGGAAGTACTCAAGCTCTTCGAGCCTCTTGGTGCCCTCCGGCGTCAGGTAGCGGTCATCCTTGGCGTAGAGGGCGTAGCTGGCGGAGTCAAACAGGTCTATTCCCATGGCAACCGCCAGGGCGAAAATCATTGGGTGTCCAGCTCCAAAGAGGTGGACGGGCCTGTCCGGCCTCAGGCCCTGTTTGGACGCTATAACAACGTCAACCAGGTCTTTGTAGCGGTAGCTCTCCATCAGCGGCACGACGGCACCAACGGGGTGGATTTCAAAGTTCATCTCGCTGAGCTTCCTGGCGGCGTACGTCCTCAGGTCCGGGTAGGTGGAGCCCTGCACGGCGGCGTTCATTGCGATGTTCTTGACGGCCTCCGCCTCCCTGGCCCTTTCAAGGGTTATTTTGAGGTCTTCCTCTGCCTTTTCCCTCGGTGCGTCCGGCATGGTCGGGATGTCGAGGAAGGTGCCTATATCCACCCCTATCTTCTCCTGGAACTCGATTATCTCCCTGTTCGTAACGTCCACTCCGCCGTAGCGCATGAGCTGGAAGGAGCCGGAATCGACCTCGATGATGCCGTCGTAGTCGAGGAGCCTGTGGATTCCAATCTCCAGCGCTTTTTCCCTTAGTTCGGGCGTCTTGTAGATGATGTAGGAGTTGGTGATCACCATCCCGAAGCCCATCTCCTTGAGCTCCCTCGGCGTCACGATGAGCTGTTTCGGGTTGATGACCGGCATTATCGCAGGCGTCTCTATCGTTTTTCCGTTAACTGTCAGCTTTCCTACCCTTCCGGCGGCGTCTCTCGCCTTGACCTCAAACTTGAACTCGACCATCTCTCAA
>DRGF01000110.1 GCA_011050175.1 Thermococcus sp.
AACGACAAGAAGCTCATCCGCCAGATGCCCGGAAGGGTCATAGGAATGAGCAAGGACGCCGACGGAAAGAGAGCCTTTGTGATGACGCTCCAGACGAGGGAGCAGCACATAAGGCGCGCCAAGGCGACCTCAAACATATGTTCAAACGAAGCTCTGGTCGCCGTTGCCGCGGCGATACACCTCGCGAGCCTCGGACCGAAGGGGCTGAAGGAACTTGGAGAGGTCATCCTCAAGAACACCGCCTACCTCAAGAAGCGCCTCGGAGAGGTGGCAGAAGTCCCGTTCGAGGGCGTGAACTTCAAGGACGTCCTCGTGAGGTTTGGAAAGCCCTACAACGAGATCCACGAGGCCCTTCTTGAGCGGAACATCCACGGTGGCTACTACTTAGGGGAACACTTCCCGGAGCTTGACGAGAGCGCCCTCTTCGCCGCCACCGAGACGACGAGAAAGGAATGGGTCGATGCCCTAATTGAGGCCCTCAAGGAGGTGGCCTGAATGTTCCGTCAGGCTAAATGGGACGAACCGCTCATTTTCGAGCTCTCAAGGCCCGGAAGGGTCGGCTACACGATGCCGAAGCCGATTGAGGACGTTGAAGTTGAAATCCCCAAGAAGCTCAAGCGCAGGAGCCCGCTCAACCTTCCGGAGGTTAGCGAGCCCGAGGTGGTTAAGCACTATACACGCCTGAGCGAGATGAACTACGGCGTTGATTCAGGCATCTATCCGCTCGGCTCGTGCACCATGAAATACAACCCCAAGATAAACGAGGAGATAGCCGACCATCCAGGAGTCGCCTACGTTCACCCATACCAGGACGAGAGAACCGTTCAGGGCGCCCTGAGGGTGATGTGGGAGCTTGAGCAGTGGCTCAAGGAGATAACTGGCATGGGCCGCTTCACCCTTCAGCCGGCGGCGGGAGCAAACGGCGAGTTCACGGGCGTTTTGATAATCCGCGCCTACCACCTCGACAGGGGCGACACCCAGAGAACGGAGATGCTCGTCCCGGACTCGGCCCACGGAACAAACCCCGCGAGTGCCGCAATGGCCGGCTTCAAGGTCATCGAGATACCCTCCAACGAGAACGGAACCGTTGACCTTGAGGCCCTTGAGAACGCCGTGAGTGAGAGGACGGCCGGGCTGATGCTCACCAACCCCAACACCCTCGGCATCTTCGAGGACGAGATACTCGAGATAGCGAAGATAGTCCACAAGGCCGGAGGTCTGCTCTACTACGACGGAGCTAACCTCAACGCCGTCCTCGGAAAGGTAAGGCCCGGCGACATGGGCTTCGACGTCGTCCACCTCAACCTGCACAAGACCTTCTCGACCCCGCACGGCGGCGGTGGTCCGGGAAGCGGGCCCGTCGGAGTCAAGGACTTCCTCAAGGACTACCTGCCGGTTCCGCTCGTGGGCTACGACGAGGAGAACGACCGCTACTACCTCGACTACAACGTGCCGAAGAGCATAGGCAAAGTCAAGGAGCTCTACGGCAACTTCGCGGTGATGGTCAGGGCCTTGACATACCTCAAGATAATGGGCAGGGACGGCCTGAGGGAGGCCAGCGAGATAGCCGTTCTCAACGCCAACTACCTCACCCAGAAGCTGAAGGGAACGAAGGGTTACGAGCTGCCGCACAAGGAGCTCAGGAAGCACGAGGTCGTGTTTAGCGCCGAGCCCATGAAGAAGGAGACCGGCGTTAAGGCCCTGGACGTTGCCAAGAGGCTCCTCGACTTCGGCCTGCACGCACCGACGATATACTTCCCGCTGATCGTGCATGAGGCCCTCATGATTGAGCCTACCGAGACGGTCAGCAAGGAGGAGCTGGATGCATACGTTGAGGCCCTCAAGAAGATAAGCGAGGAAGCATACAGCAACCCGGAGATTGTGAAGGGCGCACCACACAATACGGCGGTCAAG
The DNA here is from genome assembly GCA_011050175.1 of Thermococcus sp. Taxonomy (GTDB): domain Archaea; phylum Methanobacteriota_B; class Thermococci; order Thermococcales; family Thermococcaceae; genus Thermococcus. The sequence continues at coordinate 1,915 of DRGF01000110.1, forward strand.
CGCGTGGACGATGTTCTCGCCGCAAAGAGGCCAATAATAACGTGGCGCATGTACCGCGAGCTTAAAGAGAAGGGGGAAGTTGACTGCTGACTTCCCTTCCATTTTTCTTACTGTCTCTTTCGCGTGGGCGAACAAACTTTGCAGAGCAAAGTTTAATCAGAATGTTCCATTTCTCATTAATGGGCAAAAATCAGTCGTGCACTGGTGGATTTGGCAGTTGTTGGACGAGTTTAACCTCCAAACAAGCACTTTCAAGCAGTTTCAAACTTATTCTGGCGTCCTTCGGACGCCGTTGGGGGTGAAACACTCTTCAAAGAGCAGATTAAACAGAAACTTGCTTAGAAATTGGCAACTTCAAAAAAGCACTCAATTTTTCCGTCAACGCTGAAGCTTTTGGAAAGCTTCACCAAAAGTTGGTAGCTCTTCCTTGGGGGACCATAATACAAGGATTTTCTCCTTCAGGAGGTTCTTGTTCTCAAAGAGAACACGTTTTAGAAATCCTTGTCGGGAGGGTTTACTCCCTTCTTGACGCCCTTCGGGCGTCGGTTTAAACTTAAACCCATACCGGGGGGCGAGTTGAAAAGTTCTCCATTTCAAAAACAAGCTTATTCAAAGAGAAAATCACTAGACCTTTAGCCTTTTAGAAAAGAGCTACGAACCTTGGTCAAACTTCGCGAAGGCGAAGTTTGTTAGAATGGAGCCCCGGGCGGGATTTGAACCCGCGACCGGCGGATTACAAGTCCGCCGCCCCGCCAGGCTAGGCTACCGGGGCACGGTCTAAAGACCGAAGGGATAAATATAAAGTTTTCGCAGTCTGCCCGACACAACCCCGTAAAGCTGATTATGTCCCTCACGGGGGGCACCGTAAGATTTATAAATCCCCCCCATATTCCCTACATTGGGTTGTGCCGCCGTAGCTTAGTCGGTAGAGCGCCGGACTGTTAATCCGGCGGTCCCCGGTTCGAGTCCGGGCGGCGGCGCCATCCCGTGGGCCCGTAGCTCAGCCTGGTCAGAGCGCGCGGCTCATAACCGCGTGGTCGGGGGTTCAAAGCCCCCCGGGCCCACCATCACAACCCTTTCTGACGAAAGTGCTGACGGAAAATTGTATGCGATTCTAATGTGCCTGTTTTTCAATGATTGGCCACTTTTACAGGGTTTCAGTCGCTACGAACTTTTAGTCAGGCCCTTCCAAAAGCTCCAGAGGCGCTCTAACCGCCGTCCAAACATCCCAGTGGACAGCGGAGGGCAGTGTCCATTTCCAAAAACGTGTTCTTAGAGCAGATTAACGCGATTTGAAATTTAAAACATTTTAATTAACCCTGTCGAGTCCTTATGTGCACCATCTCAGCATTTAAACGCCTCAGAGGGCGCTGTTTTTTACAAAATACTGGCGAAATTTTAACCGTGTTTTAGCCGTATACTTACAAAGACTCGCCAAAAATCGATGATTCGTCATCATTACATGCTAAAACATGCCACAAATACAACAAATTTGGAGCCTCTGCCGGGTTTTTAAAAAGTTTGGACATCGAACCGACGGCGAATATTTATAAATCTTACCCTCACCCAATGAATATAGAAGTACACCAGCGTAGCTTTTCGGCATGGAAAACGGTTCTTAAACTTTACGCAACCGATATAAACCCCTACGCGTCAGATACCACTCGAAAAGCTTATATACCGAAACCCGCAGGTGGGAGGTAGTGATAATCGTTCTTAAAAAATGTTAAAGGGGGCAATTCTCGGTGGCGACGAAAAAAGAATTTGATATATTCACACATGAGCTGGTTCCCGAGCACAGAATACTGAGCGAGGAGGAGAAAGAGGCGCTCCTCCAGAAGTACAGGATCAGAATATCCCAGCTTCCGCAGATCAAGGCTTCGGACCCTGCTGTCGTTGCTCTTGGGGCAAAGCCGGGCGATGTCATTGAAATCAAAAGGAAGAGTCCGACGGCAGGATATTATTACTACTACCGCCTTGTGGTGGAGGACTGATTCTGCGAGGTGAGATTATGGCATCGAGAGGACCGACCGTTGTGGATGTTACTCCTGACGACCTTTGGCTTGTTATGGAGTCATACTGGAAAGAGAGGGGACTTGTAAGGCAGCACCTTGATTCTTACAACGCCTTCATCGAAGAGGGCATGCAGCAGGTTATAAACGAGTTCGGCGGGCTGAAGCCGGATATCCCTGACTTTGAGGTTAAGTTTGGCAAGATACGCCTTGGTGAGCCCGAGTTCCAGGAGGCCCAGGGACAGAGAAAGCCGCTCTACCCGATGGACGCCAGGATAAGGAACCTGACCTACTCGGCCCCGCTTTACCTTGAGCTCATCCCGGTCATCAAGGGCATCGAACAGGAGGCCGTCGAGGTCCGCATTGGAGAGCTCCCGATAATGCTCAAGTCCAAGGCCTGCAGGCTTTACGGCCTCAGCGATGAGGAGCTCGTGGAGCTCGGCGAGGACCCGAAGGACCCGGGAGGATACTTCATCATAAACGGTTCTGAGAGGGTTATAGTCTCTATCGAAGATCTCGCCCCGAACAAGACCCTCGTTGAGCGTGACGAGAGGCAGAACAGGATAATCGCGAAGGTGTTCTCATACAGGCACGGTTACAGGGCCCTGATAACCGTCGAGAGGAGGAAGGACGGTATCCTCTACGTCAACATTCCGAACGTCCCGAGGCCCGTCAAGTTCGTTTACGTCATGCGCGCCCTCGGTCTTCTGAGCGATAAGGAGATCGTCGAGGCCGTGAGTGACGACCCGAGAATACAGCAGGTTCTCTTCGACAACCTAGAAGATGCGAGCGACGTGATGACCCAGGAGGAGGCCCTGGACTACATAGGAAAGCTTTCCCTGCCCGGCCAGCCGAAGGAGTACAGGCTCAAGAGGGCCGAGCACATAATAGACAACAACCTCCTCCCGCACATGGGCGTCGAGCCCGAGAGGAGAAAGGCCAAGGCCTACTACCTCGGTATGATGGCCCTCAAGGTCCTGGAGCTTTCCCTCGGCCTCCGTGGTGAGGACGACAAGGATCACTACGCCAACAAGAGGCTCAAGCTCGCTGGAGACCTTCTCAAAGACCTCTTCCGTGTTGCCTTCGGCCAGCTCGTCAAGGACATGCAGTACCAGATGACCAAGACCTACCAGAGGAAGGGCGAGCGCTACACATTTGAGAACATCCAGAGGTTCGTGAGGAACTCCATAAGGCCGGACGTCCTCAGCGAGAGGATCGAGCACGCCCTCGCTACCGGTGCCTGGCCGGGTGGAAGGACCGGTGTGAGCCAGCTCCTCGACAGAACCAACTACATGTCAACCCTTTCTCACCTCAGGCGTGTCACTTCACCGCTCAGCAGGGACCAGCCACACTTCGAGGCGCGTGACCTTCACGGAACCCACTGGGGAAGGATCTGTCCAACAGAGACGCCAGAAGGTCCGAACTGTGGTCTCGTTAAGAACCTCGCACTGATGTCCCAGATAACAACGGGAATCCCTGAGGAGGAAGTTAGGGAGTACCTGAGCAAGCTCGGCGTCGTCCCAATCGAGGAGAGGAGACCCAACACACAGCTCTGGCGCCTTTACCTCAACGGAGTCCTCATCGGAACCGTGGAAGACGGAGAGGCCCTCGCCCGCAGGATAAGGGACGACAGGAGGAACGGAAGGATAAGTGACGTCATCAACGTGGCGATGTACCAGGACGAGGAGGTCAGGGAAGTATACGTCAACAGCGACGACGGCCGTGTCAGGAGGCCGCTCATCATCGTTGAGAACGGCAAGCCCAAGCTCACCCGCGAGCACGTTGAGGCCATAAAGAACGGCCAGCTTACCTGGAGCGACCTTGTAAAGATGGGCGTCATTGAGTACCTCGATGCCGAGGAAGAGGAGAACGCCTACGTCGCCACCTGGCCCTGGGAAGTCACAGAGGAGCACACCCACCTCGAGCTCATGCCCGCTGCGATACTCGGTATCCCCGCTTCGCTCGTCCCGTATCCT
>DRGF01000199.1 GCA_011050175.1 Thermococcus sp.
CGCGAGTTCGAGCGTCGGGATTCCCGTCCCGCAGGCTAGGTCGAGGACTTTCTTCACCTCACGCTCTGCCTCTTTCTGGAAGAGCTCCTCCACGAAGTCTATCTCCCCGGAAATCCGCTCCGCCCTCCTCCTGTAAATGGCATCATAGTATTCCGCCAGAACAGTGTAAAGCTCGTACATCGAACCACCAAAATTTGAAACGTGGTTCATGTCAAAAACCTTTCCTTGTCTCCTGAAAAGCTCACCGGAATGACACATGGACACGCCGGAAGAGTTAAAGGGTTGCGGACAGGACAACAAGGATGGTGAGAAGATGAGAGGTAAGGAGCTCAAGGGCGCGTTGGCTTTCATCGGGATCGTAGTTCTCGTCGGACTGCTCCTATTTGGGTTTCTGCTCCTCGCAGCAGTTCTGCTTCTTGCTGGTCTGGTGCTTTTCGTAGGTTTCTATGCCTACGTCCGCTTTAAGCTGTGGAGGCTCAAGAGACACCCGCCCAAGGAGCTTGAGGAGCTGGAGGACTATTTCTAAGCAAACCTTTCAAGAAATGGGTTTCAACTACCGATTGGCCTGTGGGCAATAAAGACACTCTCTGCAGGCCCAGAGACCAAGCCGTTAAACACTTCCGTTTGCTGAAAGGTTATTAAGTTCAAGGAACGAGCTTACTCAGGTGGTAATATGGGAGCGGAGGAGCACAAGAAAAAGGCCCCGAAGAAGTTTAAGTTCGCGGTCATAACGGTCAGCGATACCGCGAGCCGGGGAGAAAAAGAGGACAAAAGCGGAAAGTTTCTCTTGGAGGAGCTGGAGAAGGCCGGACACGAGCGGGTTCTTTACAAAGTTGTCCCCGACGAGAAAATGGCGATAATCGGGGCGGTCGTTGAGGCCTTTGAGAAGGGGGCCGAGGTTGTCGTCACCTCCGGCGGAACCGGGATAGCGAGCAGGGACGTCACGATAGAGAGCGTCAGACCGCTTTTTGATAAGGAACTGAGGGGCTTCGGCGATATATTCAGGCTCCTCAGCTACGAGGAGATAGGAACCGCCGCTGTCATGACGAGGGCAACCGCCGGTATAATCAGGAGCTCCGGCAGGACTATGGCTGTCTTCTGCCTGCCCGGCAGTCTCGGGGCGGCAAAGACCGGAATTAAGCTAATTCTCAATGAAGCAGGTCACGTGCTCAAGCACGGGGGGGAGTGACGTGAAGGAGTTCAAGCGGTTGACCCCCTACAGGGAGGCGCTGAAGCTCCTCCTTGACGACCTGAGTGAAATCGAAGAGACCGAGGAGCTCCCCCTGAACGAGGCCCTCGGACGGGTTCTGGCCGAAGATATAGCCTCCCCTATAGACAGCCCTCCGTTCGACCGCTCGGCCGTTGACGGCTACGCCGTAAGGGCCGAGGACACCTTCCCGGCGAGGGAATACCGCCCCGTCGAGCTGAAAGTCATAGATGAAATCACCGCCGGTGAGGAGAGCCGGGCAAAGGTCGAGCCCGGCACGGCAGTGAAGCTCATGACCGGGGCGAAGATGCCAGAGGGAGCAAACGCCGTCATCATGCAGGAGATGGCCGAGCGCGAGGGGGACGTCATAAGGGTTCTCAGGCCGGTCGCCCCGGGACAGAACGTGTCCTTTGCAGGTGAGGACGTGAAGAAGGGCGAGGCTGTCCTGAAAAAAGGCCAGGTCTTAAGGCCCCAGGACCTCGCGCTCCTCAAGAGCCTCGGCTTCAAGACTGTAAAGGTCAAGAGGAAGCCCAGAGTCGGGATAATCGTTACGGGCGACGAGCTCATCGAGGAGTTCGACGAAGAGGCGTTAAAGCAGGGCAAAATCCTTGAGAGCAACTCGGTCATGCTCACGGGCCTGGTGCGGCAGTACTTCGGTGAGCCGGTCTTCTACGGCGTCGTCCCGGACGATGAGAACGCGATAAGGGAGGCGATTGAAAGGGCCAGGGCCGAGAACGACCTCGTCCTCGTCACGGGGGGGTCAGCCTTCGGCGACAAGGACTTCGCCCACCGCTTCGTCAGACTGCTCTTCCACGGCACGACGATAAAGCCGGGAAGGCCGATAGGCTACGGCGAGAGGGTCTTCATCATGAGCGGCTATCCCTCGGCAGTCTTCACGCAGTTCCACCTGTACGTCAAGCACGCCCTCGCGAAGCTCGTCGGGGTCAAAAACTACGAGGTCAAAGTTCGGGCAAAGCTCACCGAGCGCGTTCCGAGCCAGCTCGGAAGGCACGAGTTTGTGAAGGTGTGGTACGAGAACGGGGAAGCCAGACCGATCAGGAAGAAGGGCAGCGGCATAATAAGCTCCCTGGTGGAGAGCAACGGGTACATAGTAATCCCTGAGGACAGTGAGGGGCATTTAGAAGGGGAAACTGTCGAGGTTGTGCTGTACTGAAGGTACTCACTCCTCGTCTTCAATTAACTCTTTTTTATCCGGTTTTTTTAGGAGGGGCTTAATTTCGTCGGGGAGAACGTCCGGGTCAATGAGTTCTCTACCATTTCAAGGGCCTCATTACGTTCCCTTTTCTTTTCTGCGATGGCATTGCCCAGAAAATTTGAGTCCGCCCACGGGAGAATGTCCTTGATTTTTTTTCCTCATCATCTTTCTTGCGGTTTCTTATCTGATCTATCACACACATCCCCAGTAAAACTATCTATCTCAAGAACCTGATAAGCATTACTCCGTAGAATGTTACAATACTATGGCCCGCCCGTAACTCCCGCCCTCATCGGTGCCAGACGGCGGGCTCGGACGGGCTAACCCAGGCGGGCCGTCTGTGCCCGGTCTGGGTTTCCCACGGTCATAGCGCTCCGTAACGCGGAAGGCCCTCCCGCGGGGACCTCGCTGAGACCGGGCTGTAGCCCCTGCATCGCCCCCCGGTTCATTCTCCCCGGGGTCCTCGCGCAGGGGCATCAACAGATTGAAAAAGAGGGGTATATAAAGATGCCTCACCCCATAAGCTTCCTGAGCTGTGCATAGAGCCTGTTTTCAAAGCTCTCCTTCTCCAGGACGACAACCAGAGTGCCGTTGTTCACGATGGTGAAGTCCCTCAGTTTTGAGATGAACTTCATGAGGCTGTCCCACGAGTTGTACACGGTGAGGTACTCAAGGCAGTCAAGCACAATAATACCGCGCCTGCCTGACGCGGCCAATGTCTCAAAGTACCTGTAGGAAATCTCGGTCATCTTAGCAAGGTCTGTGGGGTGTATTGTGTTCTTGAACTTGCCCTGGAATGGTACGGTAGTCACGAAGTAGTACTCCCATCCCTCCGGGATATCCGAGACGTCCCTGACAAAGGCCAGCACGGGCATCTCACGGAGTTTTTCCTTGAGTTCCTTGTATTCGTCCATCCCCACAATGAGTGTGCCGGGTTTGAGGTCCAGCTGTTGAGGAATCGCTTTTTCTATGGGCAGAAACATATCGGATGACGTTAGCTTGACCATTGCCCATACCATGAAGATTATCAGCGCGGCTGAGAGGGTGAAGCCTATCATTCCGTACCAGGGTTGAAGACCAAAGAGGGCCGCCGGGATGAGGTGGATCCCAAACAGAACTATGCTGATGGAGAGATATTCAATCGCACTTTTGTAAATCTCCTCAACCTCCTTCAGCAGCAGTCCGCCTGCCACCACAAAAATACCGCTTATCCCAAGCGCTGCTGCGCTCGTGGCCGTCCAGAAGGCATTTTCCGTGTAGAAGTACACACTGAGCAGGTATATCATGAACGCAGCGGGCATGATGGAAAGAGCGGCGAGGACCTTGTGTCTGACGTTTATGGATTCCTCTTCAAGGAACTTCACAGAGCCATAGAAAATGAAGCCCGCAAACGCGGGGAGGCACAGAAGACTAACCAGCTGAAGGGTGGCACTCTGTTGTGTCGTAAAGAGGATCGTTAGGAAATCGAATACCCACGCTATCGAGAACGCTAGGGCGGATTTCCTTCTGTTGCGCCGGTATATCCTGAATATCCAAGCCGCGGCCACTGCATCGGCAATCAGTACAACCACTGCCTCTATGAGCAGGAGTGTCTGGATACCATCCACTACCATCACCTCATCTATCTGATGGGCTCACCGAACCCATCCCATTTAAACGGCTCCTCCGGTGGAACACGGAGCGCCGTCTCATCTTCAAATTTGACGACCAGGACTTCAGGTCTGGCGACTATAAACGCTATCCTTCCCCGCTCTCCGTACCTGACTATTCTGTGCGTCCCATCCACGACTTTCATAGGGAACACTATGGTTGTGGGATAGTTTGGGTAGTACCAGAACTCTCCACGGCGGAAGATCCCGACTAGGTCTCCAAAGAGGTAGTACCCGTAGAGGGGGATGAGTTTTGTGCCCTCAAAGGTGTTCGAGATGTACTCCACGAAATCCCTGTTTATCCCAACTCCGCTTATTATCGCGGTCTCAATGGACTCGCTGTATGGTTCAAAGAGGGACATTAACGGGGGAGCTGAGCGAACGGTATTTATTCTGTCTGCTTCCATGACGCGCTTTGTGTACTTCACAAGTGGATCAAGAATCTTCAGCACGGCCTCCAGCCCTTTCTCTCGGAGAACCTTTTTCAGGCCGTCTGTTTCCATACCTATGAAGTAGAGGACTCCACCATAGCTCCAAACGAGCTGACTTATCTCGTCCTGATACCAGCCGTACGGGCCGTGGGCGATGGCGCGCATCTGATGGTTATCATGGTAAACGTCTGCAAGTTGGTATATCTCATCCAGAGCCGCGCGCAGGTAAACGTGAAGGACATCATTGTATCTGGCGTCCCAGTGACCGATGGCCCTCTCCCTGGTTGTTCCAGAGGACTGATAGAAGCGTATTCTGCCGCTGTACCCTTCGGGAACAAACTCAAGCCAGTTGGCACGGAGGTAGTCCTCGTCCACAGCGAGACCCAGATTGAATATCCTCTCAAAGGCCTCCTCTAGGGTCCCCTGAAAGATTTCATCGATGTTGGGCTCCAGTTTTTCAGCAACCTTCCTCCAGTAAGGCGTTCTCTCAAAATGAAACTCAAATATCTCCCTTAGATATTCCCTTGTCCAAGTTTCCTTAGCGTCCAGGGGGTGTTCCTGCAGGTTTTCCAACATGATTTCATAGTTCATACTATATTTCTTAACCAGGTTGTATAAAAGCCTTTTCAAATTCATGCTGTTCCCGTTGAATATTCGCCTAGTTCAATGTACTCAAATAAATGATCAAAACATTAAATAAGGAGAAGCCACGCATTCAATTAGGTGGGTATTCAGTGGAGTTAATAGTTGGCAAGGTTGACAGGGGTGGAGTAGAGGGCCTCAGATACACCCTGGAAACGGCCGTGGAAACTACTGGATTCTGGAAAGAAAAGTTCTCAGGTGTGGACGCGGGGGAAATAACGCCCAAAGACCTGGCAGAATTGGCGGATCGGGTAACAATCAAACCCCACGACCTTTACCGCACTTCTGAGGTATGGCCGGACTACATTCAAAACCTCAAGATTTTTTACACCGTGATGAGAACCAGCGGAACAACGGGACACCCCAAGAGGGTGCCGTACACCAGCGATGACCGCATGAGAACCGGACGCCAGCTTGAGCCGTGGGTGAGAGAGTACATGGATAAAGGAGACAGAATTGCGTCGTTCTTCCCCCCACTACCCTCATCGTCCGGCATGTTTGCTTTTGGAGGATTTGAGGCCATCAATGCAAAAACCGCATACTACCAGATACCCATCCAGTATCTTCTGGACCGAGAAATGCTTCTTCGTGAACTTAGGGACATAAAACCAACCGCCCTGTTCTGCCTTACGGCCACGGCCTACAACCTCGGACTCACCCTTCCAGAGGCCATAAA
>DRGF01000064.1 GCA_011050175.1 Thermococcus sp.
ATAGAGCACTCGGAGAAGGGCGCGGGGATAGTGACCGACGCCATACCAGCCGGCTCGGTTCAGGTTCCGGCCAATGGAAAGCCGATAATAATGCTCAGGGATGCCCAGACGACCGGCGGCTACGCGAAGATAGCCGTCGTTTCAACTGTAGACCTGCCCATCGTTGCACAGAGTCGGCCGGGTGAGAGGCTGAGGTTTGAGGAGGTTAGCGTTGACGAAGCCCGGGAGCTGCTGATTCGGCGCGAGAAAACCCTGGCGGCGATCAGGGACTTCCTTGACGGGAAGATGCGTGCCTACAGAATAGGAGCGGGGGGAGAAACGCTGATTGCGTTCACAAAAGTGGAAAAAGAATGAGGTCAGTCCTTCTTGCGCATGACCTTGACGACCTTGTAGGTCTTGCCGTCGCACTCGACGTCGTCGAGGACTTCTATTATTTTCACGTGGTCGCCCTCGAAGAGGCCCTCGGGCCTGAAGAGGCTTTCCTTTTCTTTGTCGCTGCAGTCCGCGAAGTGGACTTTTATCACGGAGCCCGCTATGGCCAGTCTCGGCTCTATCGCGATCTCGATGCTCGGCTCGACGACCTCTACGACGCGAACCTTGCCCTCGTGAAGAGGACAGGAGTGCGAGGGCATGCTCCTTACCCGAAGGATTTTATACCTCCTGCCTGGTTCAAGGTTCCCGACGCAGACTCCTGCGAGCTTGCAAGTCTTGCACGGTTCTGCAGGGCCGTAATAGATGAACTCAAACCCAGGTCTTGCCAGCTTTTCCCCAACTAACGTGATTATTGCCACTCCAAACACCTCCTTGGTGAGTGATGATCTTCAGATGACTCCAGTGATTTTAGCGGCCTTTTCGGCGGCCTCTCGCGTGAGACCGTCCTTCCCGAGGATGGTGTACCTCTCGGGCCTTATCTTGTGGGCAACCGTCAGGGCCTCGATTATATACTCCGGCTCGATTCCCAGCTCGTATGCGTTAGTTGGTGCCCCCACCTTCTTTAAGGTTTCCCTAACACGTTCCCACTTCATGCCGTGGAGGTAGGCCATTATTATCGTCCCAACGCCGGTTTGTTCTCCGTGCAGTGCCGGTTTTGGTGCTATGGCGTCGAGGGCATGGCTGAAGAGGTGTTCCGCACCACTGGCCGGCCTCGAAGAACCCGCTATGCTCATGGCAACGCCGCTGGATATCAGGCCCTTAACGACCTTCCTCACGCTCTCCTCGTTGCCGAGGCGGATCACGTCCGCGTTCTTGATGACCATCTTGGCGCTCATCAGGCTCAGTGAGGCCGCGTACTCACTGTAGTACTCGCCCTTAATGCGGTGGGCCAGCTGCCAGTCCCTCACTGCTGTCAGGTTGCTTATTATGTCCCCCACTCCCGCGGCGAGGTAGCGGTAGGGGGCTGTTTTTATGACCTCGACGTCCGCTATAACAGCCACGGGCGGCACGGCCTTGACCGAGGTCTTTGCGTCGATGCCCTTTATCGAGGCGTTGGCACTTGCTATGCCGTCGTGGGAAGCCGTTGTCGGAAAGCTGATGAAGGGAATCCCCGCCCTGAACGAGGCGAGCTTGGCGACGTCGATTATACTCCCGCCGCCGACGGCTATGATCCAGTTAAACCCGCCGTCCCGGATTTCATCAAGGGTTCGGTTTACCTCCTCCATAGTCGCGCCTTTGACTGTGAGGCCGCTTACATCGTACTCCTCGGAGAGGTTCTCCTCGACATCCCTGCCCGCTATCTTTTTCGTGTGTTTTCCGTACAGCACAAGAGCCTTTCTCCCAAGACCGAGCCTCTTCGCGACGTTCACAACCTCCCCCTTAAGGTCCTCGCCCAGCAGCACTTCCCGCGGGAGTTGCATCAAATGCACTTTTCTCACCACCTTAACCAGTAAGGCAGGAAAAGCTTTAAGGCTATCGGAACAACGGCCTATGGTGGTCGAATGGGGTTACACGAGTTCTTTTACGAGTACTTCATCAGGCCCATACAGGAGAACCAGGGCTACAACCCCGTGAACACGTTTGTTTATGCTGTAATCCTCGGAATAGCCGTTCTCCTTCTGTACAGAATGCTCAAGCGGATGGGGATAAAAGTTGACGACCGTTTCTTTGGGGCGCTCATTCCGTATATAATCCTTGGCCCTCTTATGAGAAGCATGACGGATGTTGGGATTCTGCCGAGAACCTACCTGACCGTGAGCCCCGGCGGCTACTTCGTCATAGCGGCCTTTGCGATAGCCTCCCTCTACTCCGTCTGGAGACACTGCCCCGGAGAGAAGCTCTATCCCACCTACCGGGACTTTGGATGGGTGCTGGTTGGTGGACTGCTCTTCCTGCTCGTCATAAACCTCGATGGGGTCAGCTTCAACTGGGAGGTTTTCAAGTACTTCATTCCAGCACTGATAATATCGGAGGCCTTTATCTGGCTCGTCTCAAAGAAGTTTGCACTCGTCAGGGACAACAGCATCCTCTTCTACACCCATTTCTACGACGCCACGACGACTTTCGTTGGAATCCAGTTCTTCGGCTTCTGGGAACAGCACGTCCTCGCGAGGGGGCTGATTGAGGCGGTTGGGACGCCGGCGGTTATGTACGCCGAGAAGTTTCTGATACTCCTGCCTGCGATGTGGATACTCGACAGGTGGATGGCGGACGAGGATCCCGACCTGATAAACTTCGTGAAGCTCACCATGTTTATCCTCGGCTTCGGGCCGGGAACGAGGAACCTTCTGATAACGCTTATGGGTGGTTGAAATGGAGATAGCATGGAACGAAGTGGCCATTGAGATGGCCCGGCAGGTTGAGAAGGAAGTGATGCCCCTCTTCGGCACTCCGAAGGCAGGGGAGACTGTAGGAAAGAACGTCAGCGGGGACGTCACAAAATACGTTGACAAAGTGGCTGAAGACGTTGTCCTGAGCAGGCTTCAGCCCCTGGGAGTTAACGTCGTCAGCGAGGAGATAGGCTTCGTGGACAACGGAAGCGACTACACGGTTGTGATTGACCCCATAGACGGCTCCTACAACTTCGCCGCGGGGATACCGATATTCGCCTTCAGCTTTGCAGTTTTCAAGGAGAAGAAACCAGTTTATGGGGCTATCTACGAGTTCGTGCCGAAGCACTTCTACGAGGCTGTGCCTGGAAGGGGTGCGTTCCTGGACGGCAGGCGGATAACCGTCAGGAAGCCGGAGCGCGGGAAAGAGGCCCTGAGCTTCTACACGCGTGGAAAGTGCACAGGGCTGATAAATAGGGTCAAACGTGTTCGCGTCCTCGGAGCGATAGCCGTTGAGCTTACTTACCTTGCAAAGGGAGCCCTCGACGGCGTCCTAGACATAAGGAACTACGTGAGGACGACGGACATAGCGGCGGGGGTGCTCATAGCCAGGGAGGCCGGAGCGATAGTGACCGACGAGACCGGCAAAGAGCTGGAGCTGAGGCTCGACGCGACAACCAAGACGAACGTTATCGCGGTCAACGACCGCTACCTGCTCGACATGATACTGGAGGAACTGGAAAATGGGCGTTGAAATGTACTTCCACCGCTACGGGAAGGCGACGTTCACCCTCTTCCTGATAAACGTGGTGGTTTACGTCCTGGAGTCAATATTGAGTGGGAACCCCTTCAGTATAAGCATAAACGTCTTGGCAAGGCTCGGCCAGTGGAACTACGCCGTCCTGGCCTACGGCTGGTGGTGGCAGCTCCTCACCGCGATGTTCGTGCACGTCGGCATACTCCACATAGGCTTCAACATGTACTTCCTCCTGATGATGGGCAGACAGCTCGAGGCCATACTCGGGCCCAAACGGCTCGTCATGGTCTACCTCCTCTCGGGCCTTGCCGGAAACCTGCTGACGCTTCTCCTGCTGCCGGCCAACTCGGTCAGCGCCGGTGCGAGCGGCTCGCTTTTCGGAATAGTTGGAACTCTTATCGTCATAACGGGTGTCGTTGGCGGCAACATGCAGGGGGCGTTGATAAACGCCTTCGTGCTCTTCCTGATAAACAGCATCCTGCCGGGCGTTAACAGCTACGCCCACCTCGGCGGGTTGCTCGTTGGAATGGCAATCGGCTACTACTACGGCAAACGGATCAAAAGGCAACTGATGGCGAGAATGTACGGATACGGCTGGTGACGTTTCGTTTTTCAATTTTACGAATGTCCAAGGTCATAACTCCCTAGTGACCAGTTTAATTCATTGGAGGGTAAATCATGGAAAAAGTTTGACCAAAAGATTTCTCTTTCTGTAAGAGTGGCTGGGTAAAAAGCGTGCGCTGTTAAAACTGCCATTATTGAGGGGGTTTAACTCTAGAATCAGTTGATTGAAGAAGTTTCACTCTCGTTCTGGCGTCCAAAGGACGCCTTGTTGTGAGTGAAATCCTGTAAAAACGGTGATTGTGAACGTAAACTCACTTAGAAAACAAGCACGTTAGAATCGCATACACTCTTTCCGTCAATGCTGAAACTTTGCCAGGCAAAGTTTCATCAAAGTTTGTGATTCTTCTTTGCGGGGCCTTTTTTAGAGTGTTTGCGTTTTCAATGCTCTTGGGTGTTGGAATTTCTTAATTTTTAGAGCGTTTTGATGTTCGGTTCGCTTTCTCCCGCGCTCCGAAGGAGCGCTCCAGAGAGAAACCCATCTGTTACGACTTCATGAGGGAGGAATTCCTCGAAAAAAGCCCCCTTTAAAAGCGCAAACTTCATCAGAACGGCACTTCAAAGAAGAATCACGAACCTTGATCAAACTTCGCGAAGGCGAAGTTTGTAATGGTGCCGGGGCGGGGCTTTGAACCCCGGACCTCTCGGTTTCTCAGGCTCCCCCGAAGGGGAGCGGCCCTATGAGCCGAGCGCTCTGACCAGGCTAAGCTACCCCGGCACTAACCGAGCGCCCGGGTTATACCTTCCGAGGGGCCTTTTTAAATCTTTCGCCGTCTTCCCAGAACCTCTTGAGGTAGAGCCTCATCCGCCCCAGGTCAACGGGCCTCATCGTTTCCACCATCCAGTCCGGCAGGTCTTTCTTTATCCCCCTCCAGAGCAGACGGTAGTCGAGGACGATTATTGAGCCCTTCTCCTCCGCCGAACGGTGCACCCTTCCCGCGGCCTGAACCAGCTTCCTGTGGGCGGGGAGATAGTAGCCGTAGTACCTGCCCTTCTCCGGGAATTTTCTCTCGAAGTACCTTATCTGGGCCTGAACCCTTGGGGTAGGCCTCGCGTAGGGGATTCCAACGAGTATTACACCGTTCATCTCGTTCCCGGAGTAATCTTGCCCCTCGCTGTTCCTGCCGCCCATCACACCGAGCAGGACTGCCCCGTTGCTTTTCGCGTGGGCCTTGAACTGGGCGACCATCAGGTCGTTCTCTGCCGAGGGGACGCCCTGTTTCTCGATGAAGATTGCTTTTCCCGTCTCCTCCAGCCTGACCTGGAGGTTCGCCGATAGGAGGCCCTGAAGAACCTCGTAGGATGCCGCGAAAACCCCAACGTTCTTGGGGATTATCTTCGCCGCCTCCACTATGTAGTCCACCATCTTCCTGTAGGCCTGGAGCGAGCGCTCATCGCCCCTCGTGGAGACGTCTTTGGCCACCAAAACCTGTGCATTTTCCCGCTTTACCATCCTTGGGAACTTCTTCAGGCGGGCGTTCTCAACACCCATGACATCACGGAAGGCCTCAAGCGGTGTGAGCGTTCCGGACATGAATATCGCGCTCTGAACGTCCTTTATGAAGCCCAGGGCCTTTGAAGGGTCGAGGGCAACGAGCTCAAGGCTCAACCCCCTGTCCCGGCTCATGAGGAACAGATA
>DRGF01000192.1 GCA_011050175.1 Thermococcus sp.
AGGTGATATCATGGTCAGGCTTCCCTACATGGACGGCTTCTATGAGCTGCGCCCGAGCAAGATTGTGGCTCTTGCAAAGAACTACGCCGAGCACGCAAAGGAGATGGAGAGTGACGTCCCTGAAAGGCCGGTCTTCTTCCTCAAACCGCCGAGCGCTTTAATCGGTTCCGGAGAACCGATAATCCTGCCGAGGATGAGCAATCGCGTTGACCACGAGGTCGAGCTCGCCGTTATAATCGGGAAGCGCGCAAAGCGCGTGCCCAAAGAAAAAGCGATGGACTACGTGATGGGCTACACGATACTGCTCGACATCACGGCGAGAGACCTTCAGGCTGAGGCCAGGGAAAAGGGCCTTCCCTGGACAATTGCGAAGGGCTTCGACACATTCGCGCCCGTCGGGCCGAGGATTGTGGACAAACGCGAGCTGAATATAGACGACCTTGAAATAGGTCTAAAGGTGAACGGCGAGCTGAGACAGCTCGGGCGGACGAGCGAGATGGTCTTCAAGGTTCCGGAGCTGATAGAGTACATAAGCTCAGTCATGACACTCGAACCGGGCGACATAATAGCGACCGGAACTCCGGCCGGAGTCGGCCCGCTGAGGCACGGGGATAAAGTTGAGGCGTGGATAGAGGGCATTGGAAAGGTCGAGTTCGATGTTCTGGCCGAGGGCTCGATACTGTGCTGAGAAACTCTTTTAAGTTTTAAATTTTTACATCACGAGGGTGGTTTGATGGTGAGAGCAGGCGTTGTCATTTTCATAGTTTCCATTTTGATGCTCTCTGCGGGCTGTATTAAGGGTGGCAACTTCGTTTACTCCAAGGGAAAAACGCTTTCACCGGGAAAGGAGCTTGAGTATCCCTTCACGGGCCCAGTAAACCTGAGCGTGAAAATAACCTCAAACATACCGGTTGAAGTTAAGATAATGGGAGGCGGCAGTGTTCTGAAAGACTTCGGTGAGACCACGAAGGTGGACGCCGTTGTCCCGCTTCCAGAAGGCAAATGGGAAGTGGTAATCAAAAACACCGGCAACGAGACCGCAAAGCTCGACATCGAGCTGAGGGGTTCGTAGTTACTTTTCGTCCACCAGCTTCACCGAAATCCACTGCATGCTTTTCTCCTCGTTTTTTACAACGAGGACGTAGTCTCCATCTGGAATTTCAATATCTTCGAGCTCGACATTCTTAACGTGCTCCCAGGCCTGATAATAATTGAAAGGTTCACCGTCCTTGAGCTTTCGGAGGTCTTCCTTACGGAGGATATAGACGCTTATCTCGCCATTCGCTCTTACGTAGCCGTTTAAGGTGGAGTCCCCGACGAGTCTGTACTCGCGGTAGTCGTTGAGGTTGGTCTTCCACTCGTAGTTGAAGTTTCCGTAGTTGGTGGATACATAATACCCTGCTCCTACAACAGCCAAGAGGAGTGCGAGGCCAAGGACGGCTGCACGGGACTTCACATGACCACCATGAAGAGTAGTGAATATATGCTTAAAAGTTTTGCTGGCTGGGTAGCATCGTTTAAAGGGCATCCTTATTTACTGTTGCTCTCACAGATAGGAATCCCATTTGGTTTGCTGGGGGATTTTCTAGGACATCTTTCAAATCTGTGTATTAAATAGATCGTTGTTCGTGTCATCCTACTAATCCTCAAAATTTTTTCGAGAGAGCGGTGTCGTAATGTGCGTTGTTGTCTATTTCTCTATATTGTTGATGAATTTATATTCATGCCAACACAAAAAACGGCATAAAAGTCTGTTCTGACTCATTTTTGGTTTTAAATCCGCGTTCTTGGCTTTTATGGGGCTGAAAAACTTTATATTTTGGAACGGACTAACCTCCAAGGAGTACGCATTCCTTAATTATGTGGACATGGATGTCTATAACTGTGCAGGGGGTTGAGAGATGGCGAACACTGACCTGAAGTTGGAGAAAGCTACCTCAAAGCGTTCAGGTTCTAACGGAAAATACCGTGAGATAACTCCCGCGGCTATAATTCTAGGTGTCCTATGGGGCGCCTTCATGGCGGCCAGCTTCACCTACGCGGGAATGATAATGGGCTTCACCTCCGGCGGCTCGGCCATAGCTGCCATCGTCGGCTGGGGAGTCCTCAGGGGAATCCTCAAGAAGGGAACCGTCGTTGAGAACAACATCGTTCAGACAGTAGCCTCTGCAGTCAACATCTCAGTGTCGGGAGTCATCTTCACTATCCCGGCGCTCTACATCATGGGACTCCACAAGGAGATAAACACCATGTACTTCTTCCTCGCCACCGCGGCAGGAGCAATACTGGGAATCACCTTCATAATCCCGCTGAGGAAGCAGATGATCGAGATTGACAGGCTCCGCTTCCCGACCGGAACCGCCGTTGCAACCGTTCTCAAGACCCCGGGAAGCGGAATCGAGAAGGCCAGGCTGCTCTTCATCGGCATGGCCGTCAGCGCTATCGTCTACCTCGTCCAGCAGTTCCCGGTGCTCGGCCTCCCGGAGATAATCCCCGAGTACATTGACCTCGGTGCCATACTCCACCTCCCCGAGTGGGTCAGCCTTGCCATGGCCCTCTCGCTGATGGTCTTTGGAATGGGTCTCATCACCGGAAGGAACGGTCTCATAGTCCTCGCCGGTGGAATACTCTCGTACTACATCATCACGCCCATAGTCAAGACCCTCGGCTGGCTCCCGAGCGACGTGACCGGAGGAGCTGTTAGTGACTTCGTTTACTCCAACATGACCAGGCCGCTCGGTATCGGAATGCTCCTCGGCGGCTCGATAGCCGGACTGATACTCTCCATGCCGGTTATCATAGTCGCCCTCAGGAGCATAGCCAACGCGAGCAAGCTCGGAACCGGCAGGAACGAGGAGCTCCCGATAAAGTACCTCTACGCTGGAATAACCCTCGCGTTCCTCCTTCTGCTGGTCACAGCGTACCAGCTTGGCGGCCTCGGCTTCGGCAGGAGCCTGCTCACGGCACTCGTCGGTGTCGCATGGATATTCGTCGCTTCACTGCTCGTCGCCATGTCCACTGGAATGACCGACTGGAGCCCGGTTTCAGGTCTCTCCCTCGTGTCGGTCATGATACTCCTCTACCTCACCAACAAGCAGGTTCCGCTCACCATACTCCTCGGAGCCACCGTCGGTGTCGCTATCTCCGGTGCCGCTGACATGATGCAGGACCTCAAGACCGGCCACCTCGTCGGTGGTATCCCATCCAGACAGCAGAAGGTCGAACTCCTCACCGCTTGGATAGGTCCGATAATAGCCCTCACCGTCGTCGGCCTCATCTGGAAGGCCTACGGTATCGGAAACGAGATGGTTCCGGCCCCGCAGGCAATGGCCCTCAAGTCCATGGTCGAGGCTATCCTCGGTGGCAATGTTCCGGTTGACAAGTTCATAGCTGGAGGAATCCTCGGCTTCGCCCTCTCCATGAGTGGCATACCGGGACTTGGAGTCCTCGTTGGTCTCTCAATGTACCTGCCGATGCTCTACATCCTGCCCTACGGACTTGGCTGTGTTGTCCACGAGTTCCTCAAGAGGAAGAGGGGCAACGAGTTCATAACCGAGAAGGTTCTCCCAGTTGCAGCAGGACTGATGGTCGGAGAGGCGGCGATGACGCTCCTGTTCGCCGTCCTTACCGTCATGGGAGTGCTCCACCCGTGAGGTGATAGAAATGAAGAAGCTCGTTGGAAACGTCCTACTCACAGCAGGTCTCATTGGAGGCGCCATAACCGCCGCCAGGATACCGCCCATGTGGGGAGGCCTCGCCGTTTCCCTGGCCATCATGGGAGCCGGTATCTTCCTCAGGCGCCAGGGTGAGAAGGAGGAGCTCCACAGGGCGGCCCAGAGCGGAACCGGTGGCGTCAAGGAGCTCGATGCACTCCTCACTGACGCCATCAACAGGATTGAGAAGATACTGGACGCCCCGCGCGAGGAGGTCGTCAAGGAGCTCACCAAGATCCTCGAGGAGCTCGACGAGTTCGCCGAGAAGGCCCAGCCCCTCAGGATAGAGGGTCTCATGACCTACGGAAACATCATGAGCATCTTCAGCAGGGGCGAGAGGGCCCTCAACAGGGCCTGGAGCGCCTTCGCGGACGGCTACGAAGAAGAGGGAAGGAAGTACCTCCGCTACGGCTACGAGGACCTCAAGGAGACCCTCAGCGCGGTCAAGGCCCTCAAGGTCTGAGTTCTTTCTTTTCTTCTCTTTGGCTAGTCTATTACGTATGTGTGTACCATCAGTCCGCCGTGACCTATGAGGCGGTGGTGCTTGATTTCAAAGCCGTTTTCAGTTATGGCTTTTTCTATGGCTCTCTTCTCCGTCGTGATGAAGACGCCGCGCTTTTCGAGGACTTTGGAAAGCTCGCTGAAAAAGTCCATGTAGAGCTTTGGTATCATGCTCTTCCGCCCTATTTTCAGCCCGTATGGGAGGTTGCTCACCGCGAAGTCCACGCTCTCGACGTACTCGCTCAGCCTGGTTGCATCGCCGAGGACGAACTCTATCCTCTCAAGGACTCCAGCGGAGAGGGCGTTCATCTCCGCTCCGTGCAGGTGTTTCCTGAATTTCTCAAGGCCCATTATCCTTCCGGGGTAGCCCCTCAATGCAAGCTCTATCGGAATAGTCCCGCTTCCGCAGAACGGGTCGATGAACGAACCTCCGTCAGGCTTCGCCAGCTCAATCAGCGCGTTGGCTATGCTCGCCTTCAGGTGCGCGGGGTGGTCGTAGACGCGCCAGGGCCTTTTGTGGAGCGAGCTGTCGCCAGTAGTGTCAATCCCGAGGAAGAAGACGTCCCCAACCAGTTCTGCCCTGAATATGACAGCGGGGTGGTCGAGGTTCACCTTCGGAGTCCCGAACCGGGACAGGCGGTCGAATATGGCTTTGCCGACGGTTTTTGATATATCAACGCTCGTTATCCTGTGCTCCCCCTTCCGGAAGCTCCTAACGG
Source organism: Thermococcus sp. (assembly GCA_011050175.1). Lineage (GTDB taxonomy): Archaea > Methanobacteriota_B > Thermococci > Thermococcales > Thermococcaceae > Thermococcus. The sequence goes on from DRGF01000192.1 coordinate 4,934, forward strand.
CGAATGTCTCGCTGACCTTGACGTGTCTTTCCACTGGAAGCGATGCCACGAAGTCCTCAATCCTCTTGAGGGCCCTCTCGGGCTCGTCTTCACCGATGCCCTCAAACCTCTCGCTCGCTATCTCGACTATCACGCGGTGGAGGAGCCTTGAGCGCTCGTTCAGGTATGTTGAAACGCTTAACTCCCTCTTCCGCCCCTTCTCGTCGGTGTAAAAGGCCTCGCCAACTTCGGCCAAGACCCTCCCCTCGACGCCGAGGGGCTTCTCTTCCACTCGAAACTGAACTCCAAGCCGGCTGAGAAGGTTCTCAACCTCTGCCTTTGCCAGGTCCTCGATTCCCTGTGAAGTCGTGAGCAGGAGCTTCATGATGGCGAGTGCTCGGCACCTCTTTTAAGCTTTGTCTGGCCGGCCCGGGTGGGTATAACTTGGCTGTTGATGTTTTAGTTTAACATTTTCATTTATTCTCCGGTTAGCTCTGTTTGGGGTATTTTTATAAGCCTGCACGGTTATCTACGAATGTACAACAGCGTCCTTGTGTGGGGTGTGATGACACCCTAATTGCAGTTGCAATACTTCGTTTGTGCGTTCCTGTATGTCTCTGTATAGCTCAATACCGGGGGAGATGCAAAATGAAGCTCCCTCTCAAGAGCATTGCCCGGCTGGTGGCGATATACCTCTGCGTCCTCCTGGTTATTGTCCTCGTTGCGGGGGTTGCCGCCAACAAAAATACTTGGCACTACGTTTATGACGCTGTAGAGTCTTTCAGGATTTTTAATCCCGAGTTCTACTCTGAGCTTGAACGAAACGCCACCCGCGAGGGAATCAGCGTTGAGGAGTACTACTACAG
>DRGF01000079.1 GCA_011050175.1 Thermococcus sp.
AAACGGTTTCAGGGACAAAGCCTTCTCTGGCACATACCAGTCCTACAAGTGCGCCCTCTTCGTTTATCTCCACCGTGCTCTTGGGGAGCCCTTGGAAGGAAATGACGTTTACGTCAGATGTCTTGAAATCCTGAGTGCGCTCCAGTCAGGGAGCGGCGGAATTGTCACCGGCTATGTTGTTGAAGAGGGAATAATAACCCCCATCGGCGACCCAAACACCGAAACGACGGCGATGACTGTCATCGGGCTGTTTTCAGACATAGAACACCATGCCGTCGTATGCCACCAGGACTTTGTTCGCCCACTTTTTCCTCACGTACTCGGTCAGCTGGAGGAACGGCAGGTTCTTGTGGGAAATGTGACTGAGAGCGGTCCTCTCGGCGAGCTTGAGGCCCATCTCCGCCGCCTCGTCGACGTTGTTGTGGTAAGGGTCGTTAACGCCCGGGGGATAAGTCGCGTCGACTATCGTCAGCCTTAGGGGTGCCTTTTCCTCAAGGAACTCCCAAGTCTCTTCGGGGAGGCCTTTGGTATCGTAGAGCAGAGCGACGCTCTTTCCATCCTCCTCAATGAGGTAGCCGAGGGTCTCAATCTGGTGGTTCAGGCGGAGCGCTGTGATTTTAAGGGTGTCTATTTCAACGGTGTCGCCGGGTTTTATCGTCCTCGGGCGGAGGTTCTTGGGCTCGTTGAGGATTAGGGCATCCGCTTGCCCCTCTGGCGCGTAGAGCGGGGTTTCTAAGGCCATCCAGCGGAGCTTGTAGAGGCCGTAGATGTGGTCGTGGTGCCAGTGGGTCAGGAAAATCGCTTCAAGCGGGACGTTGAGGGCATCCCTTATGTCCGTCCCAACGTCGAAGAGGACGGCTCTCTTGTTCTCCGTGATTACGGCTACAGTTGAAGGTCTCCTCTGGGCAAAGCCAAACTTCCTCGCCTCGGTACATGTTTGACAGGTGCAGAGGTGAGCAGGGGTTCCCTCGCTCCCACCGGTGCCGATGAAGTAGACTATCAAGCCAACCACCTATTTTACGGCAGTGAAATAGTCCCCTTATAAGGGTTGTCTCCAATTTTGGAACATGAAGTTCATCGCCGACATGATGCTCGGCCGGCTCGCGAGGTGGCTCAGGCTCTACGGCTACGACACGCTCTACGGCGTTAAGGACGACGACGAGATAATCGAAATTGCCAGGCGAGAGGGCAGGGTAATCCTCACCCGCGATTCCGGGCTCGCCGAGAGGGCGAAGAAGCTTGGCCTTGAGGTGATCCTGCTGGACTCAAACTCCCTTGAGGGGCAGGTTAGGGAGCTCAAGCGTTTCGGCGTTGAGTTGAAAGAGCTTTTCCCACCAAATGCCCGCTGTCCGAAGTGCAACGGACCCATAAGGCCCGTCTCGAAGGAGGAAGTCCGGGACAAAGTTCCCTCTAAGGTCTACGAGAGCTACGACGAGTTCTACGTCTGCGAGGACTGCGGCCAGATTTACTGGCCCGGGAGGCAGTGGAAGGAAATGGTGAAAATCGATGAAAGGCTGAGGAGGGTTTAAAAACTTCCACCCCAACCTTGTTTGGTGAGCCGATGGAGTGGGAGGAGTGGAAGCCTTTCTACCTCCGCATCGTCCGGGAGATGGGGTATTCCATCGAGAAAGACCGCGAAGCCGCTCAGGTGCTGAGGGCGCTCCTTCTTGAGGGGGACGAGTACATCCTGAAGGAAGAGCTGGCCTCCGTTGTGGAGAAGAGGGCCTACGTCTTCGGCGCCGGCCCGAGCCTTGGGATAGCCCTTAGAGAGCACGACTTTTCAGACGGGACGCTGATAGCGGCCGACGGGGCGACCTCGGCACTCCTCGAAGCCGGGCTCGTGCCGGACATAATAGTCACCGACCTCGACGGCAGGGTTCCCGACATAAAGATTGCCAACGACAGGGGAGCTTTTCTGGCGGTCCACGCCCACGGGGACAACATTGATAAGCTGACCGCCTATGTGCCGCTCTTCTCCAGAGTTCTGGGGACGACCCAGACGGAGCCTCTGGACATCGTCTACAACTTCGGCGGCTTTACCGACGGCGACAGGGCCGCTTTTCTCGCTGAGAGGCTGGGCGCTATAGAGATAGTTTTGGTAGGCTTTGACTTTGGCAACACCGTGGGCCGGTGGAGCAAGCCTGGCCTTAAGGAACACTCCCCCGTGTGGGAGAGCAAGCGGAAGAAGTTCGCCTTTGCGAAGGAGCTCCTTGAGTGGTTAGAGAAGAATGGAAAAGCTAAAATCGAGTATTTCAGACCAAATCCCTGAGTTTCTTCACCTTTCCAGCTTTTATCTCTATATAACCTCCCTTCTTGAGGAACCGGAGGACTTCCTCGATGGCCTTGGGGGAGTAGTTGATGACGAGGGTTCCCTTCTCGGTGGGTATCGAGATGGGTGAGGCCTTCACGAAGGCCCTGACAAGGTCTTCCTCCGGAACCTTCTCGTTGCCGAGGGACTTGAGTATTTCGCCTGAGAGAATCGAGCGGCCTATCAGCGCGAAGTAGACCTTGAGGAGGTAGTCCTCCGGGAAGTAGCGCGCCGCTATCTTGCCGAGGGTGTTTATCTTGCCTATGTCCAGCTCGAGTATCTCGAACTCGTACTCCATGGTCAGGTCGGTGAAGGCGAACTGCTTGGCGATTTTTTCAGTGCTTTCGGGGTTGTGGACGAGGTTGAAGGGGAACTTGAACTCGAAGCGGAGCTTCGTGACGTCAACACCGTCTTTCAGCTTGATGACGCCGTCCTTGTAGTCTATGGCACCGTTCCTCGTGAGTTGGTCGAGGAGCTCGGCAACCCACGGCCCCTCCTGGAGGAGGGTCTCGAACCTCTCGCCGACCTTGATGTGCTCCAGTATGTGGTTGAGGCTCTCCCTGAACGAAACGAAGCCCTCCTTGAGGGCCTCCCTGTCGGCTCCCTCTATGACGTCTATCTGAGCACTTATCTCCTCGAGGGTTCCCTCGAGCAGGTATCCCACGAACGCCTCGTACCCAAGTCTCTCATTAAGCTCGAATTTGATACCTTCCCTCTTCAGGTCTTCGAGAAACGCTTTCTTAACAGCCTCACTCTTCGTCACGAACCTCATTCTATCACCGAACCGGAAACGATTAAAAGCCTTATAGGTTTTTGGTTCCTGGAGGTGAGAGCATGAGCGAGAAGCAGTACCTGCTAGACAAGACACTCGAGGCCTGGAAGGGAAAGAGGGTTGCCCTGGCCATTAGCAGCGAGCACTCATTCACCGGAATCCTGGATGACTTCGATGAGGAGGTCGTACTCCTTAGGGACGTTGTGGACATAGCCGGAAACAGGGCCAAGGCTCTCATGGTGAAGATAGACGACCTCAACTGGATAATGCTCCTGTGAGGGTGGGGAATGAGGAGCATCGCTTTTGTGGGCTTCAAGAAGAGCGGGAAGACCACCGTTGTGGAAGCGGTCGCAAGGGTCCTGAAAGAGCGCGGCTACAGTGTTGCGATAGCCAAGAGCATGCACGCCGACTTCGACAGGGAGGACAGCGACACTTGGCGCTTCTCAAAGGTCGCCGACGCCATCCTGGTAAGGGCGAACGACACGGATGCACTCCTGTTCAAATCCAAAGACATCAACGCGCTTTTTTCCATGGTTTCCGCCGATTTTCTCCTGCTAGAGGGATTCAAATCGATTCAGCACGTCCCCAAGGTCATCTGCGCGAGGAACGAGGAGGACGTGAGGGAGCTCAACGACGGTCTAGCGGTGGCTGTGAGCGGCGTCATAGCTTCAACCGGCGTTGATGGGGTCGAGGGGCTTCCGGTCATAGACGCTACCAGAGAGCCCGAGAGGCTCGCCGACCTCGTGGAGAAGAGGGCCTTCATGCTCCCCAACATAGACTGTCACATGTGCGGCCTCAACTGTGCCGAGATGGCCAGACTGATCGTCAGGGGCGAGAAGACCCTCAACGACTGCGCCGTCCTCAGCTCAAAGCCGAAGGTCACCGTCAGGATAGACGGACAGGTTCTTCCGATGAAGGACTGGGTGCAAGAGCTGGTGGAGAAGACGATAAAGGGAATGCTCTCGGCGATGAAGGGCTACCGGGAGGGGAGAAGGATAGAAATAATCATAAGGGACGAGTGAGGTCAGACGACCTCGACCTCCACCTCTCTAACTTTCTCCCCCTCAAGCACAAAAGCCCCGTGGTTTCCTTTATCGTCAACTATCAGCCACACAACCGGCCAGAGCTCCATGCCCTCTAAGTCCCTCCCGCTCGGCCTCGGCGGGCACTTCAGGTGGGAGTGAAAGATTCCAACGACCTCAAGGCCACGCTCTTCAGCATCATCGATGGCCTTCACCATCTCGAGCGGCTCCATCTCAAAGGCAGTGGGTGAGTTCAGTCTGTTCTGGACAAAGCGAATTTCTTTGACTGTGAATGCATCTCCTTCCCGCCCCCCAAAGAGGAAGCCGCATATCTCGACTCCAGATTTCCTTGCCACATTTATAATTCGGCTTAACTCCCCCTGTCGAATCGTCAACTTCATGTCCCAAGATATACCCGTTAGGCTTATAAACGTTGGACAGGTGATGAGCCTCTGTGATGATAAAATGAAATGGGCCCTCACCCTGCACGGTGGGGAAAAGCACGGCGAAACTATTATAATTAGCGCCGACAGCGCCGATGAAGCCAGAAGGATGGCAGTAAGGGAAATGAAGCGGAACGACGCAAGGGTCTTCGAGCTCGAAAAGCTTGAGTGAATTCTGTGTGGTTTTTCTCTCTCCTCTTATTCCCCTCACTTCAATGCTCCTATGTGGACACTTTGTGAATAATTAACATCAATGTTCATTTTTGGCTGTGGTTTTTTGTCTATTGGTGTCATAAACTGTACAACAATGTTTTTAAAAATGCCGAGCTTTTCTCTTGTCACCCGAAGTGATAGGGTGGAGGTGGTAGAATGCTCGTGAGGATTGTATACTATATGAACAACACCCTCCCAAGGGAGAAGATAGTTGTGACCAACGACATAAAGAAGGCAGAGGAACTGGCCAGACAGGAAATGAAAAAGCTCGGGGCGAGAGAATACGAAGTCGAGTGGGTGGCCTGATATCGGGCGCCCGCACAATGGCCAGTGGGAGTCAAAAAGCTCCGCCCTCTTCTAAAATTTGTAGAATTGCCATAGAAGAGTCTGTCTCAAAATTTAAAAGATTGGGGACAAGCCCCGAATCCGCCATCAGCCGCGGGACTGCTTGAACTGCTCCTGTATCTTTCTGTAGTACTCCATCGTCTCCTTGCTCACCGACGGCCCGATCTTCTTGAGGGCCTCCTCAAAGTCCTTCATCGTCACCTTGACCTGCCTGCGTATCTCGTCGGCCTTCATGCCGGGCCTGATGATGCCCTCCTGGAGGGCCCTCCTCATGGCGAGCATCGCGGCCTCTCTGACTACCGCCGCGATGTCGGCACCGGTGTAGCCCTCTGTCCTCTTGGCGAGCTCCTCGAGGCTAACGTCCTCGGCGAGTGGCACGTTCCTGGTGTGCACCTTGAGTATCTCCAGTCTGGCCTTCTCGTCGGGTGCTGGCACGAGTATGAGTCTGTCGAACCTGCCTGGCCTCAGCAGGGCCGGGTCGAGGATGTCGGGCCTGTTCGTTGCGGCTATAACGACCACACCGCTGTTGCGCTCTATACCGTCCATCTCGGTGAGGAGCTGGTTGATG
>DRGF01000066.1 GCA_011050175.1 Thermococcus sp.
AATGTTTCCACACGATTACGTTCTACGGAAACCTCGAGGAGGAAGGTTAGGATTTTACGGTGGCTGGGTTGTTTCCACACGATTACGTTCTACGGAAACATGCCTCCTGAGATAGCGACTGCGACGGTAGAATTCCTGTTTCCACACGATTACGTTCTACGGAAACAGCCCATTCCTAAATGTCTCTTTAACAAGCTTATCAAGTTTCCACACGATTACGTTCTACGGAAACCCTCGGGAAATTTTGTGCTTTTCCCAAAAGGAGATATGGAAATTCGGAATATTTAAGCTTTTTGCGGGTGTCCGTGTCACTGCAGGGCTTTTAAAAAGGTGGCCCGAGATTTGAATGGTGATGTGGTGGCAGTGTTAGCGTCTCACCAGTGTTAAACAGGCTGTTTCTGCCTTTGGAGAATTCGAAAGCGTTTTGAAGCAATTCGGAGTTATTGAACATGCTGGAACTCCGAACAACCCTGTTACCAGTGCCCTTTACTATTCAATCTCTCACCAAGCGGTGCCAAACGGCCACGGGAGGTGTTTGATGGCTTCCCCGCAAAATGTGTACATCCTGCAAAGATTTACCACTGCGGGGATAACCAGAGACCGAAAACCGCGGACTTTTGTCTGTTCGACCTAAAAAGCGCTAAAAAACAAAAAAAGTAAGATTGGGGGCAGACCGGACCAGGGACTTTGGATTCAAAAGACGAAAACCGGCTCCCCGTCGAAGAGTAGCACGCCCGCGGGGTTGGCCAGCTCGACGAACCCGCCGGCGAAGGCAACGACGCGCCTGTAGACCGCCCGCCGGCCCTTCCCCCTGTAAACGAAGTCCACTGGCATCCTGTACTCCCTCGGCGTCAGGTGGTTCTCCCTGAGCGGGAGGAACCTCGCTCCCCGCGAGTAAAGCTCCCCCGGGACTACGCTCCTCAGGGCCGCTTCCTCACCCTCCTCGACGTCGACTATCCTGACGTAGTCCTTTCCTGCCGGATAGAAGAGGCTCTCGCTGTCCCCCAGGTAGGGGGTAAAGACGGGGTCAATGAGCGCGTCATACGCCCGCTCTATTGTGCCCTCTTCCCCCGCGAAAAACAGCCGGTAGTGTGGCCTGTGGTAGAGCACTTTGGTTATTGGGTACAGAGGCGAGCCTGCATTTTTGAATATCGCGGCCGTCTCCTCCACCCTGGCGCCCGGATCCTCTATTATGGCCCCGTAGCGGAGCTCTTTGAGCAGCCTTTTGAAGCCCTCCTCCGGCAGCCCCATCGCGCCGGCGAGCAGGCCTATTGCCGTCGTCCTCGGCGGGAAGGGGTAGCTGTCGAGGAGCAGGGAGTTGTAGGGCACTCTGAAGTGGGCCTGTATCGGCCTGACCTCAACCACGAGGCCTATCAACTCACTCACCGAGCTGGGGGTTGTTTATCCTGCCTTTCAGCTCTCTCATGCTCACGACCTCGACGTTCTTCGTTCCCTCGAAGGCCTTCTTCAGCTCGTCAACGTTGGCAAATCTGCTTTCGAAGAGCCCAATGTAAAGCTTCTCGATGTTGTCAGAAAACGTCTCCACAGTCTCCTTCAGCCTCTCGACGTCGAGGACGAGCTTCCCATCAACGTAGCCCTCCTTGACGCGGAGGGCGTCCCCTATAACCGGTATCTTGCGCCTCAGCAGGGCGACGAGCATTACCTCGGGGTAGATCTTGGTGAAGAAGTTGCTGAGCTTTGCACCGCCGTGGTATGTCATTATGGCCTCAAGAATTGCTTTGAGTCTCTTCTCGCGCTCCTCCTCAGGAAGGACGTAGAGGGTTACCTCTTTACCAGTGGCGTCCTTCTCCTTCCTGGCTTTTAGGCCCTCAAGCTTCGGAACCTCAAGGCCCTCCTTGAAGACGCCCAGCCTGTCCACCTCGATGAAGAAGTTGCCCCTCATGACGTTAGTGGTTATCTCGGTCTCGTAGATGTTGTGGTTGTCCCCGCTCGGGTCGTAGCGCACCCCAAAGTCCCTGTCCTCTGTGTAGGGGAAGAGCGATATCATGCCGTTGGTTCTTACCACCGCCGTCCTCCTCAGGGTGGCGTTCTTTCCGTCAACCTTTTTGGCTATCATGTAGCCGAAGAGGTCGTCGTCTATGTATTTGTGGGGCTCTCCAAGGGAGACTATGACCTTCTGACCTCCCTCGCTCTTCGGCACCACCTGGCTCAGCTCCCAGCCGAGCTCCTTCAGGAGTTGCCTTAGGTGGTACTTGACGCTCTGGCCCGAAACGCGGACGTACTCCCTTCCATCAACGGGGTCGCGAACCTTCTTCAGGACTGATATGACCCCTTCCGTTCCGTTCGAGTTCAAGTTTGCCCCCTCAATCTTTGTGAGGGTAACCACTTCAATCGCCTTCATTCAGACACCTCCTTTCCGCTCCCGTAGAGCGCGTTGAGCATTCCGTTCAGGAGGACGGCCTTCACGACCTTCCACTCTCTTTCGTTTTCATAGATAGGCCTCAGGTCGAGGCTCATTCCGAGCTTTGCCTGGAGCTCGACCAGCTTGTTGAGGAACTCCTCGAAGCCCCTCGCGCGGAAGAGCTCCCACTGGTAGCGCTCAAGGTTGGTACCCTTCATGGCCTTGCCGAGCGCGTAGCCGAGGCCGTTTATCCGCTCGAACGCCTTAACGTCCACAACATCACCCCCAAACACTTCGAGGAAGCTGTGTGCCCACATGTAGTAATACGGGGGCAGGGGCAGCTTCGCCTTTATTCTCTCCATGAAAACCCCATTCAAAAGAACGAAATCGAACCTTCCAGCGAGGAGCTTTCTGATGAACTCCTCCCTCTCAAGGAAGTTCTTTGAGCGGTCCTTTTTGTTTCTCGGCACCTCAAGGCTCTCGTAGAAAGTGTAAACTGCAGAATCCCGGGGTTCAAGGTGTCTCCTGCCCCATTTGGTTTCCCTCCCGCTGTCCTGCACCCTTCTCAGAAAGTCCATGAGCCTTTCGAGCGTCGTCCCCTCTATCACCCTTTCCCTGTAAAACTGGCCTGAACCGTAGACGAGGTAGGCCCTTACCATCCTCCCTGACTCAACGGCGTCCTGTAATAGGCCCCTGTTCCTCAGGTGCTTGACGAAGTCGTGAAGAACGGCGAAGAAAGCCTCGTTCGGGTGGTATTTGCTCAGGGTCAGGCTTACCCTCAGGGAGTAGCTCTTTTTTCCGTTCTTCGTCTTCATCTCGACCGAGAACCTGTCGAGCCAGAAGCTCCGCTTGAATGCGTTCTTGAACCTTCTGAGTTCCCTTTCAGGCCCGTCGAAGAAGAATTTAAGGGTTCCCTCCTTGGTCGGGACAACGTAGAGGTATGCCATCGCGGAGTAGAGCTTGAAGGCGTGCTCCATGCAAAAGGTCAGCCTGTTCTTTTCGTTCACGATGGAGTCAACCTTCCGCTCAAAGGGGAATATGAAGGCCTTGTTAAGGACGACCTTTCCAGATTCTCCGCAGAGGGAACAGGTTCCCTTCCTGTCGGGTATCAACGATGGTAGGAGCTCCTTTGTTTTTCCTGAGAGCTCAAAGCCGAACCTTCTCAGTATTGCTATCGCCTCTTCCTCTGAGCTGACGCCTATTCCGCCTGCCATCTCGTCGACGGGCCAGAGATATACCCTCTTAACGGCCTCCTCGTTTATCTCTTTTACCCCCTCTTCCCTTAGAAACAGCTCGCCGTTGCGGAGGTAGGCGTCGAGCATCAGGTCACCCCCATTGCCTTCGAGAGAACCGCAGTTATCACCTTCTCGGGCTCGGCGGGTGTACCCCCGTAGAGGACCTTCTCCCCCGTATACCTAACGTACAGCTCGCCCTCGCGCTTTACCTCTATGAGGTTGGCCTCAAGGCCGGCGTGCGCCAGGAAGTTTCGGGGGTCAACCTGGGGGTTGGGATTCTTGCCCATCATTTTGAGGAACTCTGAGTAGCGTATCCAGCCGTTGGTGTTGACCTTAACGGAACTGGTCAGTCTGTGAAGTTCCGTTTTTGTTGACTCCCGGATCCTCCCCTTGAAAAACCTCTCTGCGATCTCCCCAAGCTCCTCAAGTGAGAACTCCTCCTTTGGAAGGCCACCCATCTTCAGGACTTTTCTCTGGTACAGCAGTTTTACGAGGACGCCAAAGCCGTCCCCAAGGCTCAGAGCCCTCTCAATACGTTTTTCTGACACCCTGATGTTTTCCGAGTAGGCTGAGAGTACCTCATCAAGGGCTTCCTCTAAGAGCCGCCCGTCTGGGTAATAGGCCCCAAAAACGAGGGGAAGACCGTAGATGACGGAGGCAATCCAGGCGTTCAGTTTGCCGGCCCCCCTAGTCACTTCGCCAATCTTCTCCATGGATTTTATGACGCTCCCGTACTCCCTGCCGGGCAGGGCAAAGTTGCCAAGGTAACCCTTTCTGCTTGAAGGAAGGGCCTCATTGAGGGGAGACTGCTTCACCTCGCTCTTTTCGATGACGTTTATCGTCAGCTCCCTCGTAATCCCCGGGACGAACGGGTCTGAGTTGTATGCGGTAAAGGTCACCCTGTTGGTCATCGCCGCTATGCCGAGGAGTTCCTTAAGGGCCCTGTACGTGAGGAGGGTGATGTAGTTAAGCCCGTGGGTGGAGTCGAAGTGGACTTCAAGGGGCCCCTCAATCGGAAGCACCTGCGCCAAGCGGTAGAGGGTGTAGTGGTAAGTGTCCATCGCACCGCCCCTGAAAGTACCGTGAGGGAACTCACCTATCCCGGGGACTATGATGGCGTCAACTTCCCTGCCGGCTCCAATCCTGTCCAGGAAGCCCATAAGCCTGTTCCTCACGTCTTCTCTCAGAGCCTCGAGGGACTCAAAGTCTCTGCCGAGGGTGTCGGGTAGGACAATGACCGTCCAGTCGGGCTTTATGGCCTTTTGGAGGATTGGAAGGGTGGAAGGGCCAACCGAGGTTTCATCGCCGAACCTGTACCTTATCTCCTTCCACCTCTCAAAGTCGCCCCACGAGAGAACAAGGATCTTCATTCCAGCACCACCCAGCCCATTGGCATTCCCCCGGCTATTCTCCTCGTCTTGGGGAACTCCCTTGAGAAACCTTCCCCACCAGGTTTTCTTCCGAGTCCGAGCATTTTCCTGGCTCTCTCCCACTTCCTTTCCTTCCTCAGCAGGATTCCAATGGTGGTGGAGGGCCAACCGCTTCCCCAGCCGAGCCTTAGGAGGTGGCCTCCGTAATTCCCGAGGGAAGAGTAAAAGACCCTGACATCCTTCGCCCACTTTCCAAACTTTCCAGTCTCCTTCAGCTCTTCCCGAATTACATCACTGTAAAATTCATTGACCGCATCCCAGAGAAAGTCTTCAAAGGCTTTCCATGGTTCTCCCCTTTCCCTCAGGCACTCCCAGAGGAGGCCGTTGAACTCGTTGCCGTTAAGCTTTAGGAGTTCTCTATCCACCGTTATCTCGACTTCTGTAGTGGTTCCCGGTTCAAGCCCTTCCACCCAGATGGGTATCGGCTGCGGGTTTCCGACGACGTCAACGCGGTAGAGTGCGAGGTGCTTCCTCCCGATTTCCAGACTGTCCCTTACAATTAGAGCCCTCAACGGGTCGCGCTTCGGTTCGTATCCCACTCCCGAGTGTCCCTCTGGCTTCATCCCGAAGACGATGGCCTCAAGCAGATCGTCCGCTTTTTTGG
>DRGF01000202.1 GCA_011050175.1 Thermococcus sp.
GGACACGATGCCCAGCCCGACGAAGAGAAGGAACACTGCAGTTAGGCCACCAACAAAGCCAGTGAGGAGGTAGGCCATGATTATCGGCACGGCAACTAGGTCTATCTTCATGCCCCACATTGTGGGCATCTCTATTGGAATCACCTCAAGCATGAGCGAAAGGCCCAGCATCATGCCTATGAGAGCTATCTCCCTCGAACTCATCCTCACTCACATCACCAGACGAAGTTTGTTCCAAAATTTATAAAATTTTGTTCCCCAATTGGAACATAGCTTCGGGGGCAAAAGAACCCTTAAAAAAGGAGCCCTGGAGATACCTTGTGAGGGATTATGTTCACGGCCGAAGAGATATCAGAGCTCGTTAGGGAGATAAGGCACGAGAACGGCTTTCCCGACAGCCCCTTCAGGATAGACGAGGCCAGATACGACGAAGGGGAGGACAAGCTTTTCATAATCGCCCACGACAGGACCGATAAGAGCGTCGTTATAGGCAACAGCTTCGTCATCGGAAAACTCCGCGAGAGGCTTGGAGTTAAACAGGTGACGGTTTATTCAAACCTCGACCTGGAGATAAAGCGGAGGAAGCTTGAGGAGGCCGAAAAGCTCGTCGCCGGAACGGAGCTTGAGTTCATTCTCCCGCTAATAGAGGCCGAGAAGAAGTTCCCACCGAGGAAGTGGCCCGACGTTAAGGGGGACGTCAAAACGCTCATCTTCCTGAGCTTCAACGCGAAGGCCCTGCTCGGATTTGCAGAGATGCTTAGCCTTCCATATGAGGCCATCGGAATCCGCTACGCCTTCCCGAAGCTGAAGTACGAACCAGTGGAAGCAGAGCCAAGGGAGATTTTCTTCCCTGACGGGGAGAAGCTCACCAGGCTTGCAAAGGAGAGGGGAGCGAGGCTCGTCCTGACCGATTTTCCGTTCGGTCTGAAGTTTAGAAACGGAGTTGCGCTCCTCAACCCGTTCCGCCTCCTCCACATAGGCTTCTTCGAGCTGAAGTACCTTTTCGGCTTTGAGAAGCCGGTGGTGTATGATAAAAAGGCCCTCGTGGACTTTGTGGTAAGCCTGACCTACGAGGGGCTCATGGAATCTACAGATGGTGCAAATCTAATCTGGAGGATGTGGAGAAAATGATAGTCGGGGTCGTTGGAAAGATTGCCGCAGGAAAGACTACCATAGCGAAGTTCTTTGAGGAGAGGGGCTTCTGCAGGGTCTCCTGCAGCGACCCGCTCATAGACCTCCTCACCCACAACGTCTCGGACTACTCGTGGATTCCCAAGCTGCCGGAGAAGGCCGAGCCGACCCGCGAGAGGTTGATAGAGTTCGGAAAGTACCTCAAGGACAAGTACGGCGGGGACATACTCATCAGGCTCGCCATAGACAAGAAGAGGCACTGCGAGAACATAATCATAGACGGCGTCCGCTCCAGGGAGGAGATAGAGGCAATCAAAAGGCTCGGTGGGAAGGTCATCTACGTCGAGGTGAGGCCGGAGATAAGGTTTGAACGCCTGATGGGGAGGAAGGCCAGCAAGGACAAGGGCATAAAGAGCTTCGAGGACTTTAAGGAGATGGACGACGCTGAGGAGCGCCTGTACCACACGAGCGAGCTGAAGGGTTTGGCGGACTACGTGATAGTCAACGAAGGGACGCTGGATGAGCTGAGGAAAGAGGTTGAGAAAATAATTGAAGAGGTGGTCAGGTGAACCTCCTCATCATCTCCCCCTGCCTCTTGAGCCCCTTCCACGTATACCGCGGGCCGAAGGGGAAGGAATACGAGACGGCAAGGCTCCTGAGGGAGCTGATCGGGGAGTTGGACGGCGAATGGCAGGTTTTAGCCTACCCGTGCCCAGAGTTCGAGCTGATCGGCTGGCCGAGGGCTCCGGCGAGCAGAGAGGTCTACGAGAGGCTCGGCATGCGCGAGAGGGCGAAGGTAATAGCCGACTTCATAGGAAGGGTCCTTACCGAGGAAAAGCCCGAAAAAGTTATCTTCGTGGGAGTTAAGGGCTCCCCAACCTGCGGTGTCTTTCACACGAGTTCGAGCGACCCCGAGAGCTACCCGTACCGGGCGATGCAGGAGTTCTTCTACCTTAGCAAAGAGGAGAGAATAAAGCGCTCGAAGGAGCTCGTCAAGGAGCAGGGCTTCAAGCTCGTGAAGATGCCCGGCATACTGTTTGAAATCCTGACGGCGAGGTTCCCGGAAGCTACCTACATCGAGTTCGACAAGGATAACATTGAAGAGAGCCTAAAAAGGCTCGAAGAACACCTAAATCACTAAGGAGAGGGTTTTCGGGGCTTCTCGGCAATCACCATCAGTTCAATGTCATCCATGTCCACCTTTCGCTTCCCCCACCTTCCGGCGGTTCCACCCCAGATGGCCTTCACTTCAAACCCGACCATCTTGAACATTAGGTAGAGCTCGGTCGGGACGTAGACCCGCTCCCGTATCGCGACTTTCGTGCCGTCCGGGGCCTCAAGCTCCTCGTAGAATGTCATGGTGTTCGGGTCAAAAAGTCCGTGGGCAATGTCCTCGTTCGTGGCCTTCTTGACCCTTGAGAGCGCGCTCAGGGCCGTGAGGATGAACTTGCCCCCAGGCTTCAGCGACCTGTACACGTTCCTCAGGATGGCGAGGTCGTGCTCTATCGGGTCGTCGGACAGGCCAAGCAGCGAGAATGCTCCCTCGCACAGGCATATCGCGGCGTCGAACTCCCCGTCCCTCACGAACTTGGTCGCGTCTGCTTTTATAAATTCAACTTCAACGCCCTCCTTCTGGGCCCGCGCCTCTGCCTTCTCAAGCATTTTCCGGGAAATGTCAATACCCGTAACGCGGTAACCTCTCTTCGCAAGCTCTATGGAGTGCCTCCCAACGCCGCAGCCCATGTCCAGTATTTTTGCGCCCTTCGGGAGCTTGAACTCGTTCAGGAGAAACTCGACCTCCTCCTTGGTGTACCTGGTAAAAGGCTCCTGCAGGTAATAGTCCGCTTCCCTGTCAAAAAATTCTTCCCATTCGTACTTTTTCATAGCAATCACACATAAAGCTCGCCGTGTTTGGTTAAAAAGCTTCCTAAGAGGACAAAACGGTGACACGAAACCCGCAAAAGGTGTCCCCAAGAAAGCATAAGGAAATAAGGAACGGATGGCATAGGCATAGTAGGTGTGAGATATGAAGGCCCTAATCCTTTACGTCTCCGGAACACGGGGAAAAAGTAAACACCCGCGGCGACTTCCTCAGGCTCTTATTACTTCACAGGGAGACCAGCAAAGCCCCCACGACTATCAACAGCGCCCCCAAAACTGTCCTAGGTGTAAGTTCCTCCTTCAAAACTATCCACGAGAGAAATATCGCCAGGGCAACACTCGTCTTGTCTATTGCTATTACAGCCGGAACGCGGCCGCCTTTGACCGCCATGAAATAGAAGAGCCACGAGAGCGCGCCCGCTATCCCCGAGAGGGCTATGAAGAGCAACGCCCTGCCGTTGATGCTGGAAACGTCGGTTCTGCCCTGCCACACCGCAACAAGGAAAAGGAACGCGAACATTATGAAGGCCCTCACCGTCGTCGCGACGGTTGAATCAACGTCTTTCAGACCGAGTTTTCCAAAGATGGGAACAAGGGGGGCGAAGAAAGCCGAGAGAATGGCATAGAAAATATATGCCCTCATCTCACGCCCTCTCAATCGCCCTCCTCACCAGCTTCTCCGCCTTCTCCATCAGCTCCCTCGCCTTCTCCTCGGTGTGCGCCTCAAGGGTGATGCGCATTATCGGCTCCGTCCCGCTCGGGCGGAAGAGGATCCACCAGTCCGAGTTCTCTATCCTGACGCCGTCTATGTCTATGAGCCTCTCGTAGTCGAAGGCCTCCAGCGCCTCCTGAGCTATCAGCTCCATCGCTCTGGCCTTCTTCTCGTTGGGACAGGGTATCTTAGCCCTCAGCGTCACATAGCGCGGGACTTCCTTAGCCAGCTCGCTCAGCGGGCCGAGCCTGTCAATCATCTCAAGGACGAGCGCCCCTGCGAAGATACCGTCCGGGGTCAGGTTCCACTGGGGGATTATCCAAGTCCCGCTCGGCTCCCCGCCGAAGACCCCGCCGTGCCTGGCCAGCTCGTCCGCGACGGCAACGTCCCCAACGCGCGTCCTTATGACCTCACCGCCGAGGGGCTTAACGTAGTCGTCAAGGGCGAAACCGGCATCGACCGTGGTCACGATTTTGCCCTTCCCGAACTTCCTCAGGGCGTAGCCCGCTATGAGCGAGAGCATGACCTCGTACTCCACGAAGTTGCCTTCATCGTCAACCACGCCAATCCTGTCGGCGTCGCCGTCGTGCGCTATCCCAACGTCGGCCTTCATTGCCCTGACCGTCTTCGCCAGCGCGGAGAGGCTCTTAGCGTTCGGTTCAAGCTCGCGGACGAAGAAGCCCGTCGGGTGGGAGTTAAGGCTTATCACGCGGTTTCCGAGCTCGCGCTGGAGGTACGGAGAAAGAATACTCCCCGCACCGTTTCCGGAATCAACGACGACGGTGTAAGAGCTATCGAGGTGAACCACCTCAAGGGCCTTTTTTATGTACTCATCCTTCGGGTCGGCCCTTCTGATGCTTCCAATCTCGTTCCAGGTGGCCTTCCTGAAGTTGCCGGACTCCAGAATCGCCTCAAGCTCGTTCTCCATCTCGGGGGTGTAGGCCATTCCGTTGGGCTGCCACACCTTTATGCCGTTGTATTCAGGCGGGTTGTGTGAAGCGGTGATCGTAACGCCCGCATCTGCCCCGTAGAGCCTGATCGCAAAGCCGGTAAGAGGAGTTGGCGCGAGGCCGATGTCTATTACGTCAACGCCCGTGCTCAGGAGTCCACTTATTACAGCCCGCTTGAGCATCTCGCCGCTCGTCCTCGTGTCCATGCCGACGACCACAGTGCCCCCGCTGAGGTAAGTCCCCAGCGCCTTTCCGACGTTGAGGGCAAGCTCAGGCGTCAGCGTCTCGTTGACGATTTCTCGAATCCCACTGGTTCCAAAGTACTTTCCCATGGGCACCACCCGAATGAGATTAAGACGTGATGTGGGAAAGTAAAAAGGGAGAAATATAACGCTTTCGTCACTTTCTCTGTTAGACTAAAAATACCCTACCTGGCCTCTCTGAGTTTATTCGCCAGCTCGACCAGCTTCCTTGCCCTTTCCAGGGAGACCTCGTTTTCAACCCTGCCGCCGCGCTTTATCCACGTGCCTACGATGAAACCATCGGCGTGCTCCCAGAGCTCGGGCAGGTTGTCGTAGCCGGTCCCGGAGCCTACAACGACGGGCACCGGAGAGATTTTCTTTGCCAAGGCGAGCTTCTCAACGTCCACCGGACTTCCCGTGGCCCTGCCGCTGACGACAACCGCGTCGGCGAGGCCGCGTTCTACAGTGTCCCTTATCGCATCCTCAAAGTCGAAGAAGTGAACCGCGTGCTTGACGTGCACGTCCGCGAGAACCCGGATTTTGCTCGGGAGGCGTTTTCTCAGCCTGGCCAGCCCGTGGGCGATGCCCTCTATGACGCCCTGGTCTGTGTAGGCGACGCCGCTCAGGAC
>DRGF01000052.1 GCA_011050175.1 Thermococcus sp.
GTCCTCAAGGATTAGGGCCTTTATTCCGATGCCCCTGACTCCCGGCGGGAGCCTGCCCGCGGGCTCTATGCTCACAACGTACTGGTCGTAGAACTCTATGTGCTCCGCCCGGATGGTCAATCCACGGGAAAGCTTCGAGCGGAGGGGAATAAACTGGAGGAACAGGCTTTCCCTCTCTACGTCCCAGCTCGCGCTTATTGAAACGCTCCCCTTCGTGAAGAACTGCGTCACGTACCGGTCATCCCTCTCCTCACCGGCCAGAGAAAAGCCTAACTTTGCCATGGCCCGGCCAAGGAAGTTCGGCCGCGGGAGCTTCTGATAGTTTATCAGATACTCCCCTATCCATCCCGCCAAAGGCATGGAATAGCCTACGAAAGCCTGCCTCTGAACCCGCAGGTAGGCCACACTGGGGAGCAGTTTGAACTGGTCGTGCATCAAAAAAAGAACGGCATAATCATATATATGATTAACGGAAATAACGGAAAAACTAAGAGCCAAAGAACTCGTCCAGGCTTATACCCTTCTTTTTCTTCTTCATGGCAGCCTTTTCCTTCTTGGCCGCCTTTTCAAGGCCAGTTGACGGCTTTATTTTTTTCTCAGAGCGTTTTGGGCCACCAGATTCACTCTTTTTCTCGGCCTTGGGCTTCTGATTGGACTTTCCGTTCGCCTTCAGCTCATCGAGGTAGCCGTTTTTGCCATTGGATTTGCCCGTGCGGGCCTTTATTATCTTCTCGCAGACGTCGGCCGAGAAGCCCATAAGCGTTCTCTGCCTCTCAGGGAAGACGTTCTCAAAGAGGGTTTTGATGTCCTTCTCCGTCAGGCATATCCTCTGCCTCGTGTAGTCAAGAACGTTGTAGCGCGTAACCAGCATCTTGGCCGTCGGGAGGTACTTCTCAATTGCACCCTTGCTGACGGTCAGAACTATCTTCCCGCCGCACTTGGGGCATTTTCCGGCCAGCGGAGGCCTCCGGTACTTCGTGTTGCACTTAACACAGCGGAACTCCTGGCGGGTGAAGCTCCTCAGGTTGCCCCTCAGGTCAGGGACGAGGTGGGAGTTGATTATCGTCTCGGCCACGTGGTGCTCGTCAACGGCGCGGATGCGCTCAGCGAGGGAGAGCTGCCTCTCAACCTTCTCGACCATGTCGCCGAGCTGTTTGTACAGGCTCATCTTCGGGCCGAGGCCTATGTCGTCGGTGTCGTGGGTGAACTTTATGCCCTCGTACATCTCGGGCTTTCCGAGACGGTCTTCAACGCGCTCGATGAACTTAACCTCCTTGGGCGACTTCATCTCGTAGGTGGCGGCGTAGAACTCAAGCGGATAGTACCTGACGACGTCCATGTTGTGGACCTCACTGTCAACCTCGCGCGGATCAAGCCTTGTCGTAACGACCAGGGGCGCGTCCATCTTGCCGCCGCGCTTCTCAGGGAGGTAGTACTTGCTGAAGTTCAGCAGGGCATCAAGGAGGAGCATGACAGCGTCCTCATCGCCGTCGCATTGATGTGTTACAATATTTTCGTTTATCAAAACATTATGGTATCTCTTAGCATTCAGAGAGAACACAAAGTCATCTTTAGGTTTGAGGTACTCGATGCGTTTAACTTTCACCGGCCAACCCATCTCGTGTGAGTATCTGTCCCTGTTGTTCGTTTTGACCGAATGAATTGAATAGACGGAATTCTTGCGCTTACTGATGAATCCTACTTCTCTAAAGAACGCGTGGTAGTGCTCACCCGCAATGTTCAACGCATAAACCGTTGAGACAGGAACTTCGTTTCCACGTTCAACATGATAGAGCCTGCCCCGAGCGTTGCCTCTGTTAGCGTTCTTATCGAGGGTATAGTAACCCCGGATTCCGAACTTCGAGAGCAGTAGCGTTTCAATGTCCTCTAGGAGGGTCTTATTAACGCTGTAAACCACAACCCTCGGAACTGTACTGAGAGCACTTCCGTCGCCCTCAAAGTACGCCCTCAGCATCTCCGCAACGGCGTCTTTCGGCAGTGTGTAAACCAGACGGGGAACGCGCTTTGTGTGTGCGTTTCTTCCTGCGCCCAAGACCTCAGTAAAGAGCAGGTACAGAATGCGCGAGCCGACTGTAACTTTTTCTCCGCGCTCGTGTATTCCAAAGCCATCTCCGAATGCATCTCTCAGTGCTTTTTTAAGGTCAGCCCTAACTTCCTCGTCGGCTATTGAGAAGCTTATCTGATAAACGCTGTCGCTTTCCCTCGCGTAGCCCTCGGCAAGATAATAACCAAGGACGCGCATCAGGGGTTTTATTGGGACGAACCTCTGTATTCTAACCCTGTCCCGCTTGAAGGCCAGCCAGCACTCCGGGACATCCTTTAACGACAGCCCTGCTTTTTTGAGGATTCTCAAAAGTTCTCCCAGCGGCAGAGAGTCCCTGCGGAGGTAGTCCCCCTTAACTTTTGCTCCAATGGAAGACAGCCACTTGGAGAGTCCGCGAACCATTACGATGTCCCAGATATCCTTGAACCGCTCATCTGAGAAGGCCTCTAGTAGGTCGAGGTATTCAATGTCCTTCTCTTCAAAATTGGGCCTTGGGACGAGTATTCTGTCGCCCTCCTTCACCTCAAAGGCCCTTTTCTCGACGAACTTTCCGTCCTCATAGACGAGAACCGGATGGTCAACGGTCGTTTCGAAGCTCCTTCCCAGCTCAAGCTCGAAGCGTATGAGGTGGTCAGTGCTTGGGGCCTTAATGACGTCCTCGATGTCGGTGAGGACTACTTTACCGCTCTCAGGGTCAAATGAGTAAACCTTAACATCCCTCTTTGGCTTCCTCCTGACGTAGACCATGTTTTCATAGCTCTCGTCCTCGAAGAGCTCATAGAGCTCGCGAAGGGTTATCCTGGCCGGCTTGCCGCCAATCTGAACGAGAATCCTCGTGTCACCGGGGAAGCAGTTCCTCCTCTTCGCGGCGTGGTAATACGGGTGAGCATAGCCTACCAGCACGTCGGAGAAGCCTATTATTCTGCCTATGATTCCGGCAGAGGTGTGTGGAGCGAGACCGATGACGAGGTGGCCCACAAGGTCTTCCATCTTCTCGGCGTTGTAGAACCTCGGGAGGCCGTAGAACTTCTCGAGCAGGTCGTCTATGAACCGCGCAACCTTTAGAAGGTATCTGCCCGCCTCGTAGGGCAGTATGACGTCCTGAACCCTGAGCTCGAGTATCTGGTCGTCCCGCTCCAGGGGCTTGCCCTCGAAGTCGTGGGTGTAGCCGAGCTCGCGGAGCTTCTCAACGCTCGTACCTATCTCCCTCGGCTTGAAGTGGGTTATCGGGGCGTCGGTGGCGTCGAAGCGGATTGTGCCATCTTTAAAGACGTAGACGTCGTTTTTGGCCCTCAGAAGGCCCTTCTCCAGGGGCTCGGCCATCTTGTAGCCGGAGGTCATACCCTGGACGCCCTTGAGCTTGTCGATGCCGTAGACCTTGACGTTCTCCATCGCCTGCCTCAGCAGTTCGGAGGGTTTTATTGTCCTCCTCGCGTAGGGCTTCAGCTCGGTGCTGCACTTGGGACACTGGAAGTCGAAGTTCTCTGCTTCGTTCTGTGAGTAGTCAACGTTGCACCTGGGGCAGTGCCAGAGGAGCTCCTTCCTCGTGCCGCAGACAGGGCAGAGGTGTTCCGGGCCGGTGTGGCCGCATTCGGGGCACTTGAAGAAGGCTATCTCAACACTCGCTACCTTTCCTTCCTCGGCGGCCTTTTTGATGTCCCTGCTGGAGCCGCCCGCGAGACCTATCGGGAAGAGAACCTGAACAGGAGGCTTCATCCTCCTCTCCTTGGCCTTCTCGGGCCTGCCCATTCTCGCGCCGATCCAGCTTATTCCCCTGTCGCGGAGCTTTATTCTGTTGTTCTTGTTGATGATGTCTATTACAGTAAAGAAGGGCTTCGCCCTGAACTCCCACTCAAGGTTGCCGAGGGGCGTCAGCAGAGCGGCGCTCCATGGGTAATCTATTACTATGACTTTTGTCTTCTTTTCCACCCGCTCGAGCCTGTGTGGGAGACCGAGGAGTTCGAGGTAGCGCTTTATTTTGGGGTCGTTCTCCAAAACTACTTTTCTCGCGAACTTGTTCTTCATGTGCTCGTCCCACTCGATTTGAGCGCCGAGGAGGGCCTTCTGGAGTTCCTCAACTTCCTCAGGCTTTAGGGTGTTCCAGTAGAGGGTGTAGTGCGGGTGGAACGGGATGTCGAGAACCTTCGAGAGGTGTATGGCGACCTCAACGTCCGGCCTGACGCGTAGGGGGTCTTTCAGGAGGCGTTCGAGGAAGTCCGGGTCGAGTTCAATGTACTCGGCCGCCTCCTCGATGGCCTCGCGCGGGTTGTCGGAGAACGGCTTAAGCTCAACCTCGTAGGTCTCGGCTATGGCCTTAACAAGCTCCTGAATCCACCATTCTTCAGCGTAGTTGGCTGGGAGGAGCGTCTGGTTGTTCTCCACGAAGTCGCCGAAGTTCACCAGGGCATCGCCGACGTAGAGTATCTCATCGATTTTGTCGCGGATTTTGAGGGCGGTTTCATAGTCGTCCACCCGTATAACGCTCCCGTCCTTGAGCTTCACTATCGGGCCTTCGACGGTGGTTGCAGGGGTCACGATACAGCCCTTGCCGGGCCTTTCCGTCTTCATCTGGGTTCCAATCGCTATGAACTCGTCGAGGACAAGCATGGTAGCGGGGTTGACGCTCCACGTTGCGAAACCGCTGACGCGGGAGCGGCCGTACCTGAGCCTGAAGCCGCCGTTGGTGGAAGGCTCGGCGAAGAGCGGCCTCCCACCGATTATCTCCTTCGTGTATTTCTTGTTGGGGGCGATGCTGGCCCTGAATTTCTCGTAGAGTTCATAGTAAAAGCCCTTCTCGACCTTCTCAACAACTTCTTCCCCAGCGCCGGAATCCTCGGCTTTGGATTCGGAAGATTTGGAATCATCCGCCTTATTGCCCTTTTCTTTGGCATCTACGAACTCTTTTATCCAGTCCCAGCCGTCAACGCCCATCTTGTCTATGTACTTGACGAGCTTCTTCGCCTTCTGAAGGACACCCTCGGCGAGGACGAGTATGGCGCCGCCGCGCAGGTGATTGGTCTCAACGCCGGGGACGTCGCGGTGTGAGACCTCAACCTTATCCGTTTCTTCACCAGTTATCTCGATGGGGATGTTCTTCATGGCGAGCCTTACCTCGTCGGCCTCGGGGTGGTACTGCAGGCGCGTGACGGCGCGGTGGTAGAGGTCTATCTCCTCGACCATCCTCTCTATGTGCTTCTCGCTCGGCTTGAAGCGGTCGAGGCCGAGCTTCTTCCTGACGTAGTCTCCGACGAGGACGCTGAGGGCCTGAGCGGTTCCTCCAGAGCTCCTTATAGGCCCGGCGTAGTAGAGGGCAAGGTATTCGGAATTGTCGTCCCACTCGTTGCGCTTGATTTTAACGTCAGCTATTCCCTCAAGGGGAGCCGAGACTATACCCTCGGTGAGGATTGCAAGGGCAGTCCTAACGGCCTGCTCTGCGTAGCGCTCCTTGCTCCCCAGGTCGCCAAAC
>DRGF01000147.1 GCA_011050175.1 Thermococcus sp.
AGCTCGCGGTAGAACTCCTCCGAGTAGAGGTGGCCGGCCAAGGAGAAGCGCGGGGGGTCGTGTATTACCACGTCGAAGCTCTCGTCCTTGAACTTCTTCACGACCTCGAAGGCATCACCCTGAATCACCTGGATTTTGCCGCCCGTGAACAGCTCCCTGCTCCAGGGGTTTATCCTTGCCAGCTCCAGGACGTTCGGGTCTTTCTCAATGGTTATGACGTACGCCCCGCGCTTTGAGGCCTCTATGGCGGTGTATCCGAGCCCCGTGCAGGTGTCAAGGACTGTCTCTCCCTCCTTCGGCTTAACCGTGTTCACCTTGTTCCTCGTGTCCTGGAGGGGGTTTACCTCCTTCGTCCTGTGCATCCTGATGCCGTTAATCTCTATCGTCGGTGGAATCGTCGGAACGAGCTTGTAGAAGTGCTCCCCTGCTATTGCAGCCTTGTATACCCCCCCGTTCTTCACGAAGTAGACGCTTCCCTCGTCCCTTGCGATCCTCTCGATGACGTCCCTCTCAACCCGCGTCCCGTCCGGAAAGATGAACTCGTCTCCCTCAGCGGTGATGAGCCATGAACGGTTCGTTTTCCTCAGGTCGAGGTTAAGCCTCGCTCCCCCCTTTGTGAGGAGAAGCCTTCTCGCGTCTCCCGGAGTTAAGAAGTAAACTTCTTCCATGCGCTCACCGCGGGTTGCTGAGAAAATGAGGATAAAAATGTTCCGTCATCCGATAACCCTTTCAAAAACGCGCTCGAAGTTCTCGAAGGTTATCGCTTTGACCTCTTTCTCGCTGAAGTTCTCCCTCAGCCTCTCGAGCAGCGCCGGAATCTTTGACTCGTTTTCAAAACCCTTGACGCCCCCGCTACTCCAGCCCCGTAGGTAGTAAACGAAGTCGAAGCCGAGACCCACGTGGCGGTAGCCGGCCAGGTCGACCATGTACGTTATGTGCTCCACGTACCTCTTCAGCGTTGGGTTTTCCTTGTCTATGAAGCTCGGAATAGCGACCGCGCCTATGACGCCGCCGCGCTCCGCTATCGCTGTTATCTGCTCGTCGGTCAGGTTCCTCGGGTTGTCGCAGAGGGCCCTCGCGTTGGAGTGGGACGCTATAACTGGGAAGGCAGTAACGTCAAGCGTGTCCCAGAATCCGGCGTCGTTTATGTGGCTGAGGTCGAGCAGTATCCCCAGCTCCTCCGCCTTCCCGACGACTTCGACGCCGAATTTGGTAAGTCCGCCGCCGGTTCTCTCAAAGACACCGTCGCCTATGGCATTGCGCAGGCTCCATGTGAGCGTCAGAACCCTTAGGCCTAGCCGGTGGAAGACCTCCAGCAGGTCGAGGCTCTCACCTATCGGCTCCCCGCCCTCAAGGCCGAGCCAGAGGGCAACCTTTCCGTCTTCTATGGCTTTTTTCATTCCATCGACCGTTGTGACGAGCTCAAAGCGCTCGCTTTCCTCGATGTCCTTCAGTAAAGCGTTGAGAACCTCAAATCCGTAAGCGGTCGCGTCCTTTCTCCTGTCGGGTCTAGTCCATATCGCCATAACCCTCGAGCCAATCCAGCCGTTGAAGAACCCCTCGTAGTTCTCTTCGAGGACGCGCGTTTTTCCGGTCTTTCGCTCATCATAAACAAAGGTGGGTAAATCCGAATGGGCATCGAATATCATAGCGACACCTCAGATGCCCTCCTCTATAGTAATCATCTCGGTGAGGGCTTCCTCCTTTATCCTTGGGTCGGGGATGCTCTCGATTATCCCCCTTGCCTCTTCGAAATCCTTTCTCTTTGCCAGCTCCAGGGCTATTGCCTTGAGGGCCTCGCTTCTCTTCCGTATGTCCGTTATCTCTCCGGCAAATTTCAGTGCCCTATTTAAGCTTCCGAGTTCGGTTAGGAGCCTTACTATCCTCTGGACGTTGGCCTCGGTGAGTACGAGGTTTTCACACCTCTCGAAGGCCCTGTCTATAACGTCAAGGTACTCCAGGTTGTTCACCCTTTTCATCCAGAGAGCGATCTCGAGCCCTCCGATGAGCTTCGTAATCCCGCGGTACTTCTTCTCCACCAGTGCGAGTGCGTAATGGTACCGTCCTTCCAGCAGGGATTTCCTGATCTCCGGAAGCCCCACCTCGTGAACAGTGTTTACCAGCTCTATCTTCTTCTCAACGACCACCGCCCTCTCGTTGACGTTGAGCTTGTCAAATATGTCAAAGGCTGTCCTGTAAAAGTCGAGGGCCTTGCTGGAGGGGAGTGCGTCCCCGGCCTCCTCGAGGAGTTCACCTATCCTTATGACGCTATCTATCTTTAATTTGTATTCCACCCCTGCCCCCATTATCGTGTCGAAGGCGACGTTGAAAAACTCGAGGGCGTTTTCGGGGTATCCCGCGAGGGCCAGTTGGTATGCCAGCTCCGATAGGACGAGGCCCTTTTCTATGGGGCTTTTTATGCCGTCGGCTTCATTCAGGGCCCTTTCAAAGAAATTCATTGCGTCCTCTTCATGTCCCAGTATTGCGAGGGATGCAGCTATCGTCGAATAGCCCACTGCCTTACTGGCGCGGTCTTTGATCTTTTTTGCTATGTACATTGCGTCCTCCATGATGCCGGGGATCCATTCCTGAGGGCCGTGGTTAAAGTATATCGCGACTGCCATATCCGTGAGAACCTCTATCCGGTCCAGCGGATCCTCTAACTCTGGAACCTTGGATAGGGCTTCCTCGTAGTGCCTCCTCTGAATGAGCATTTCTATTTCTTCTCGAGTTGTCATACTGGTTCCTATTTGTTCTAAATCCTTATAAGCATTCCCTGGGAATCTCTATCGAGGGACCATGCTGACGATAGCCCTGTACAACACCTACGACCCCAAGAGGCTCCATGAGGCCCACCTGCGCGCGATAGCCCGAGCGGGGCCCATAGCTT
The DNA here is from genome assembly GCA_011050175.1 of Thermococcus sp. Classification (GTDB taxonomy): domain Archaea; phylum Methanobacteriota_B; class Thermococci; order Thermococcales; family Thermococcaceae; genus Thermococcus. The sequence goes on from DRGF01000147.1 coordinate 2,891, forward strand.
ATGCCTACGGCTTTCACCTGGCTCTGGTGGGCTTTCCCTTCGAGGGCAGGCCCATCGATGTGGCGGAGGAGATAAGCGGGCACACCACCATAGGCGAGGGCGGCAGGTATCTCATGGAACTGGCGGAGGGGAACCGCTTCCACCTTCTGGACTTTCCCAGGCGAGGATTTCCGCCGCAGTTCGGGACGCCCGTTGCCACCACCCGGAAGCCGAGCGAGGAGAAAGAGATAACACCCCTAGAGCTCGCTGAGCGTGCCCTTCGCGGTGAGAGCTTTCTCCTCCTCGTGGGCCTCGGGCGGCACGGCCTCCCCAAGGAAATCTTTAAGACCGCCCGCTACCACATGGACATAACCGGAAAAAGGGTGAGCCTTGAAACGTGCACCGCGATAGGGGCCATACCCGCGAGAATAGGCACCCTTATGGAGGCTCTGAGATGGAAGACGGGTGGAAAAAGGACATAACATGGGTGCTGATAGCCCTCCTGGCGGTCTTCACGCTCCAGACGGGGCTTAAAATTGCGCTTCACACGGATTCGCCCCTCGTTATAGTCGTCAGCGGCTCGATGGAGCCAGTTTTCTACCGCGGGGACGTCGTCCTCCTTAAGGGCATAAGCAGGGAGAACATCGACGATGTCCACGTGGGGGATGTCATCGTTTACACCCGTCCCGGCTACAAGTATCCCATCATCCACCGCGTCAGGGAGATACGCGAGGTGGACCTCGGCGGCGAGACCGAGAGGTGCTTCCTAACGTGGGGCGACAACAACTGGGCGCCGGACCCGGATTATCCGACTCCGTATGGTATGGTTCCGTGCGTCCCTGCCTACGCCGTCGAAGACAAGGCCCTGCTCGTCTTTCCGAAGATCGGCCTCATCCCCTTGATCATAAGGGAGAAACTCGGTCTGGGATGATGTGAGGGTAGGTGGCCGAGCGCTGCGATGAGGAGCTAATCGGCCCCTGACCCTACGAAAGACAAGGGGGCTCCGCCCCCTTATCTCTCTGTACTCTCAAACCCCTGGAGTGGGGCTACGCCCCACAACCCCGCTTTTTCTCTAAAAACCTGGGAAACTACGTTTCCCCACCTTCCTTATTCCTTAATCCTTCGGGGGGCTAACGCCCCCACGCCCCCAGAACTTTGCTGGCGCAAAGTTTGATCAAAGCTTGTAGCTCCTTTTTAACCTTCTTTTTGAATTGATTTCCGGTACTCTGGCTATTTTTGCCCTGAGCCCCTCGAAATGCCCTCTTTGATTGGGGGTTGCCTAAATAGACGCCCGAAGGGCGTCCGAAATAAAACCCCCTAAACGATGTTTAGACGTCCTTAAGGGGGCTCTCCCGATTTAACTTTAGAACTCAGAGAAATCCACTGCATCCGGAGCCTTGAAAGGAGCTACGAACTTTTGGTGAAGCTTTTTCCAAAAGCTTCCTGTACTCTCAAACCCCCGGAGTGGGGCTTCGCCCCACGTTGGGAAACTTTGCTTGGCAAAGTTTCATCAAAGTTGGCATGCTTTTTTGTAATTGTCTCTTTGTATTGGGTTTGCTCGTTTTATCCTATCATTACAGTAGTTTTGTTGTTTTAAGCGCCCAGCGGGCGCTAGGTTGGAAGTAAAACTCCCATACATGGGCCCACTTTAACGCAAACCCGAATATCATAGAGGCCTTTTTGAGAGCATGCATGTCTCGGGTTTTCTTTGACAGTAAACCCCTTTTGGTCAAGCTTTGCCCAAGCAAAGGTTGCTCAGTGGTGACCGCTCTCCTCATCGTGGCCTCGGAAGGGCTTGGGCGTCATCATCGCTGGACTTAAAAACGTCCGCGACCTTTTAACCCTGGTGGTGCTATGAGGTTTATCCCGCTCATTGTTGCAAGGCCTGAGGTTCAGATGGCCATAGACGAGGCGATAATGCGCGCCAGAACGGAGGGGAGGGTTCCCGACACGGTCAGGCTCTACGCGTTCTCTCCGAGCTCCGTGACCATAGGCCGCTTCCAAAGCGTCGTCCACGACGTCAACCTCGACGAGGCGCGGAAGCTCGGAATCCCCGTCGTCCGCAGGATTACCGGCGGCGGTTCTGTGTTCCACGACGAGTTCGGGGAGGTAACCTACTCGGTCGTTGTCGGCGAGGACTACCACCCAATGCTCAGGAACGTTGAGAGCAGCTACCGCTATCTGGCCGGCCCGCTGGTTGATGCACTGGAAGAACTGGGCCTTGAGGCTGGCTTTTCGGGCCTGAACGACATCGTCGCCAACGGGAAGAAAATCAGCGGCTCTGCCCAGACCCGCAGGAAGGGTGTAATTCTGCAGCACGGCACCTTCATGTACGCGACGCGCGTTGACGTGCTCGGAAGGGTTCTCCGCGTTTCAAATGCCAAGCTCGCCGACAAGGGTGTTTCGAGCATCTGGGAGAGGGTAACCACCCTGGAGCGCGAGGGCATAAATCTGAACCGCTGGGAAGCCTACGAGCTTTTGAAGGACAAA
>DRGF01000125.1 GCA_011050175.1 Thermococcus sp.
AGGAACTCACCGCTTCCGTAGTCCATGTCCGCCTTGGTGGCCGGGTGGTCCTTGAAGACGAGGGCCCACTTCTTCAGGAGCTCGCGGAACTTCTCGGGGCTGGCTATCGGGGCCTTCTTGCTGCCCTTCACAAGGATACCCTTGAGCTTCTTGCTTCCGAGGACGGCACCGGGCCCTCCACGGGCAGCCTGCCTGTCATCGGTCTCGATCGTCGAGATGAGGCTGAGTCTCTCGCCCGCGGGGCCGATGAACGCGGTCGCATAGCCGGGGTACTCCTCCTTGGCCTTGGACCTTGCCTCGCCGGTGGTGAGGCCCCAGTAGCCGTCGGCGGGAACGATCTTGACTTCATCGTCGTTGATGATGAGCATGACGGGTTCGTCGCTCTTGCCCTCGATGATGAGCATGTCGTAGCCTGCCCTCTTGAGCTGGACGCCCATCTCGGCACCGGCCATGGCCCTTCCGTAGCCGCCGGTGAGCGGGCTCTTGAAGTTGAATGCGGTCTTGGAGCCGGTTCCAATGCCGGTATCAACGAACAGACCGGGCGTGATTATCATCTTGTTCTCGGGCCCGAGGGGGTCCGCGCCCGCCGGGACCTCGTCGTAGAGAACCCTGGTTCCAAAGCCAACGCCGCCGAGGTACTTCCTCGGGAACTCCTCGGGAAGGGGCTCAACCTTGACCTCCCTGGTGGTCAGGTTGACCCTCAGAATCTTGCCCCAGTAGCCACCTTTTGCCTCCATTTCAGAATCACCTCGAAAGATTTTCGGATTGAAGGATATAAGGTCTTCGCAAAAGGACATGTTTCACAATACTTGTTATGTTAAGTCTAGTCGTTAACATCCAAGAACGGCCCCTTACACAACCGGCCAAAAGTTTATTTGATGGAACAAAAAGTCTCACGAATGCACCATGTAGGTGATTCGGGTGGCGTTCTAAAACCGCCTTTTCACTGGCATATGCATTCCCAATGGTTAGAAGAGGGGCCGGTCACTTCTTGAAGACCCTCACATCAACGACGACGTGCCAGACCCCTGGAGCGTACCGCTTGATTATCAGTTCGTTAAGCTTCTCGGCCTCGTAGCCGTACTCCCTCGCGGTTTCCTGGAAAGTCTTAAACGGCTCCTCGGGCATAAGCTTCTCTGGAACGGTGTTGTGGTAGTGAATAACCGCCTCGTCTTTGGCTATGCTCAGGGCCTTGGGGATGAACTCGTGGGTCTTCACCACGTATCCCATTAGAATCCTGTCTGCTATGTTCTTCCCCGGAAAGTCCCGGTTGTCGATGTTGTAAGCAGTCATTCTGTCCTGAACCCTGTTCAGCTCGATGTTCTCAACCAAAAAGCGGAACGTGTACGGGCTCTTTTCTATTGCGATGACCCTGGCCTTCCCGTGAACCGCCATAGGGAGGCTGAGGTGTCCGATTCCGGCGAACATATCGACGACCAGCTCGCCCGGCCTCGCGACCTCGGCCATTCTGACCCGCTCTTTGACGTTGGCCGGGGAGAACATGACCTTCGCGGCGTCCAGCTTGTACTTTATCCCGTTCTCGACGTGTATTGTTACGGTATCGTTCCCGTATAGGAGTTCGTAGTTTGTCTCGCGGAACTCTCCTCCTATCCTGCCCTTCCTAAGGACGGCTTTAACTCCAAGAACCTCTGCATAGACCTCCGCTATCCTGTGCTTGTACGGCTCGAGCTCCTGTCTGAGCGGCAGAATTAGCACGTCGCCTATCTGAACCCAGTGTTTTGGGAGCATTGAGACTAACCCTGGCGGAAGTTCGCATGAGAGTATCTCTCTGATCCTGGGTTTTATGAGCTGTGTCCTGACCATCGGCCTTACTCATCAAGATAAGCTTAAAAATCCTTCCGTTTGCCGTTTCGGCAAAAAGCGAGGAGAAAGCCTTAAAAACCTGGAGGCCAAATTTAAACCGAGAAGTCCTCCGGAGGTCGATGGAGAGTATGGATGACGAATCTTCAAGTAGTTGGTTCTCCCGTCTGTTTAAGTCACGTGAAAAGCCCGTACTTCTCGAACAGAGGCTCAGCAGGGAGGCATACGAGGACTACAGGAAGCTTTTGATGAAGGCCCGCCCTGAGGTCGACGGCTCAAAGCTCACCCTGAGGCTGTCCAATGGGGTCGTCGAGCTCGAGCGTGGTGTTCTCCGCGTTAAGGCAAAGAACCGGAAGACCGCGGAGAAGATACTGAGGAACCTCCACCACTACGAGCAGCCGCCGAGCATCTGGCCGGCGTACGGGCTGAGCTATTCACTCAAGAGGAAGAGGGGTACTGTTCTTTAACCCCTTTCCTTTAACCTCACTTTCTCCCAAAGCTTTAAATGGTGGGTTAGCCTTAACTCTCCGAGCGGATGACGACCCTTGCCCAGACTGATTGGTGATGACGTCGGTATTAGCTGACGCAGGGGCGGAGAGGTTCGCGGGCCGATGACCCGCCCCGATCCTGGAGGGAAGACCATGAGCAGCAACGGGAGCAATGAAAACGACGGGTTTCTGGAGTTCTACGCGAGTGAGGCCCTCACCTGCCCGAGGAGGATATACTTTCGCATCAAGGGCTACCCCGAAAAATGGCCCGAGTTCGTGAGGGTGAGGCTGAACCAGGGAGTGAATACACACAACGTCCTTGGGGAGATTCTGGCAAAGCGTTTTGGCTTCGAGCTTGAGAAGCACCTTGTTCTGCGCTCCAACAGGCTCGGTTTTGAGATACACGGAAGGATCGACGCCATCGGGGACTTTCCCATCGAGATCAAGGGCAAGACCAGCCTGCCAAGCAAGCCCTACGACTACCACATGGCTCAGCTCAACATATACATGCGCTGGGCTGAGGCGGAGTACGGCTACCTATACTACATCAAGCTCCACGAGGAGCCCATGAAAATCATCCGCAAGATAGACTTTTCCCGCTTCCCCATCGTGAAGGGGCCGAACTTCAGGGCCTTCGAAGTCCCCTACGACGGCAAGCTCTTCCGCGAGACACTCAGACATTTCTACAACGTCAAGAGACACTATGAAAAGGGGAAGCCCCCCAAGGGGGAGTATTCATACATGTGCAAGTTCTGTCCCTACCGCTACCTGTGCTATCCCGACGATGAGTGAGCGCTCTAGCTTTTCTCAGCTCTCCATTTTAGTCCGTTATCAACGACCGCACTGACTTTCCCCTCGTTGTAGAGCTTCGCTATGAAGGCCCTCACCGGGACGAGGTTGAGCGCCAGCTTCTGGGGCGTAACTTCAGCGCCGTAGTGCTTCATTATCCTGAATGCAAGACCGTCGAGACTCAGTGGGCCTTCGCTCAGGATGTCCAGGATGAGGTTTTCTGCCTCCACGACGCGGGCAAGGTTGAAGTCGAGCAGTTCGAGCGCGTCCTCCCCCTCCACCGGCCTGCCGTGGGAGGGTATTAGGGTGTAGCCCTTCTCTGCATAATTCTTTAATTCTGTAATTGAAGCTTTGAATAAGTCCTGGTCAACCAGGTAGGGCAGGCCGACCGAGGTTATGACCTTCTCCCCGAAGAAGGCGTCGCCGGCGTAGATTAGGCTGTTTTCCTCGTCGAGGAATCCGGTCATTCCCGGCGAGTGGCCGTTGAGCCTTACTGCTTTGACCCCAAAGAGCTCGTCGTCCCACTCAAAAACCGCGTGAACCTTGACCTCCCCTGGGAACTGGAAGACGAGAAAACCTCTGGGCGCTTTCGAGCCGAAGGTGAGCAGCTCCCTGTTCAGGGGGCTCTCGGATACCGAGAACTCAAAGCGGTGTATAAACAGTGGGGCGTCGATTTTCGTCGCAACCGCCACGTGGTCAGCGTGGCCGTGGGTAGCGAGCTGGGCCTTTATTTCGACCCCGAGCTTTCGGGCTTCCCTTTTCAGGTCCTTGTGCCGCCCGCTGCCGTGGCCGGGGTCTATCAGAAGGGCCCCCTCCTCGAGAACCTTTATCAGGGTGGAGGGACTGCCGGGGTAAAGATAAGCCGAATCTCCAAGCTTTCTCAGGGCCATGTTACCACCGCAAAAGTTGGGAAAAGGAGAATAAAAGGGCATCGATGGAATGGAAAAACAGGAACCTCAGACGTGCCTCGGGTAGAGGGTCTTCTTGCCCTCGTCCTTGGCCCTCTTGACGGCCTTCTCGATGAGGGCCTTGACCTCTGCCTCAAGGGCGTCGAAGAACTCTGGGTTGACCCTCATCTCGGGGTCGACGGCCTTAACGGCCTCCTTAACCTTACTCTTAACAATCAGCTCAGCCATTTCATACACCTCCTTTCAATGGGGCCGCTTTGGGCGGCCGCCAATAGCTATACTCCCTTGGGGTTTATAACCCTTCCTGCGGTTCTCCAGGGTGACGTGTCACCTTCGGGAGAGTGTCACCGGAGCCACACTCCAAAAGGTTAAATTGTCCCACGAAGATACTGGTTAAGGTGATGATATGAAAACCCAGAGGCTCGTCCTTATCGACGGCGAGCACTATCCGGACGTTACCGCGTGGGCCGTAGAGAGGCTCGGTGGCGTCTGCTGCGCCGTCTTTCTGGGCGGGAGTGAGAAGATTGGCGGCATTAAGGATATCGAGGATAAGCTTGGAATTCCCGTGTATCACGCGGAGGACTACATTACCGCCCTTGTGAGGGCCTTGAAGGAGAACGATGTTTCTGAGGTAGTTGACCTGAGCGACGAGCCGGTTTTGAACTACGAAGACCGCTTCAGGATTGCATCCCTGTGTATGTTCCATGGTGTTACATACCGGGGGGCAGACTTCACGTTCACACCGAAGCCGCTCAAAAAGCCCGAAAAGCCGAGTCTCGCGGTCATCGGGACTGGAAAGCGAGTCGGCAAGACCGCGGTCAGCGGCTTCATTGCGAGGACTCTCAAGGGGATAGCAAAGCCCGTGATAGTCACAATGGGGCGAGGAGGCCCTGAAGAACCGGAGCTTATTGAGGGGGATAAGTTCAATATAACCCCCGAGTTCCTGCTCCGGTTCGCAGAGAGCGGGAAACACGCCGCCTCCGACCACTTTGAAGACGCGTTAACCTCGCGCGTAACGACGATCGGCTGTAGAAGGTGCGGCGGTGGAATGGCCGGATTTCCTTTCTTCGACGTGGTGGAGGAAGGCGTTAAGCTTGCAGAGAGCTTGCCGAACGATTTAATAATTCTTGAGGGCAGCGGGGCGACGTTTCCCGCTTACAGGGCGGATAGGTACGTTGTCGTGGTGGGCGCCAGGCAAAAGCTCGACTTCATAAGGGGATACTTCGGCCCCTTCAGGATCTCCCTGGCGGATGTGGTGGTCGTTACGATGGCGGATTCCGTGGATGAAGACAAGC
>DRGF01000211.1 GCA_011050175.1 Thermococcus sp.
AGAAGTCAGCCTAACCATCATCACTTCGCTCCTCACGTCCGCAAACCATGAGGCAAAGTAGCTCAGTACGGAGGCAAAGAAACCCGCCCAGCCGATGAGTGTGGCGGTCGTTGCCCTGTCCATCCCCAGCGCCTCGGAGACGTAGACGTAGGTTATCTCGCCGGACGTGAAGGCCACTATCACAGCCATCAGCGAGGCGATTATTAAAATTCTCCCCGGCTCAAGGCCAGGCCTCTCTCCGCCGGTGCTCTTCTTTTTCCGGGGGATTATCCTGTCGTTGAGCAGAATGTAACTAACGGCCATTATCAAGCCCGTCAGGACAAAGAACGCCGAGGAAATCCACATCTGGCCCGCCAAGCCGCGCCCTATCGTGTAGGCGTAGACGTAGTTTCCGAGGAGTGAAGCAATGCTGCCAAAGAAGAAGTACAGCGCCGTAACCCTAGCCCTAATCTCGTTCGGAGTCGCCACCGCTATGACGAACTGTGCCATCGGCCAGCTCAGACCGTTGAGGAAGCCGTTGAGGAGCTTTATTCCCGCCACCTGAACCCACGTTGAGGTCAGGGGGTAGAGCTGAACCGTTAGAGCGTTGCCCACCATCGCTACCGCACCGATATAAACGAGCCTCCTGCCCCTCTCAAGGAGTAACCCACCAAAGACCGAGGAAAACGCCCTCGCGAGGATGAACGACATCGAGACTACTGAAACGGAGAGCATCGAGGCCCGAAGAACGTCGCGGGTGTAAAAGGCTACTGCGGGGGTGGCGAGGCGGAAGGCTATCGTGCCGGTGAAGGCCGAGAGTATGAGCAGGATTATTCCACCAAGACGTCTGGATTCCATATGCCCACCTTCTGAACGTTAGAACTAAGCTTTAAAAGGCTTGGCGGTGCCGAAAGCTTTTCGCATACTTCCCCCATCCCCAGAAAAAGATTCAGAAACCTCCCGCGCAGTCAGGGAGAATCCTTTTATAGGCCCCGACCCAACTCCCGCCGAGGTGATACTGATGGAGCTCAGGTTCGATATGGAATATGAGGAAGCCTACAGGGAGCTTTATGAAATAGTCAAGCCGAAATACAAGCTCTTTACCGCCGGCCCAGTCGCATGCTTCCCGGAGGTCCTCGCGATAATGAGCGTCCAGATGTTCAGCCACCGCTCGGCTGAGGCAAAGGAGGTTCACGTTGACACCCTCAACAGGCTCAAGGCCTTCCTCGAGGCCGACAACGGCGAGATAATACTCTTCCCGAGCTCCGGAACCGGCTTCATGGAGGCCGCTGTGAGAAACACCGTCCCGCGCGGTGGAAAGGTTCTCGTCACGACGATAGGCGCCTTTGGAGACAGGTTCGCCGATGTCGTCAACGCCAACGGCAGGGAAGCGGTTATCCTGAGGAAGGAGCCCGGCTACGCGATAAAGCCCGAGGAGCTCGACGACGCCCTCAGGAAGAACCCAGACGTTCACGCCGTCACCATAACCTACAACGAGACCTCGACCGGTGTTCTCAACCCGCTCCCGGAGCTGGCCAAGGTCGTCCACGAGCACGACAAGCTCCTCTTCGTTGACGCTGTCTCCGCCATGGGCGGTGCGGACATCAGGTTCGACAAGTGGGGCCTCGACCTTATATTCGCCAGCTCCCAGAAGGCCTTCGGTGTCCCGCCGGGGCTTGCTGTTGCCGCTGTGAGCGAGCGCGTCTTTGAGATAGCCGAGAAGATGCCGGAGCGCGGCTGGTACTTTGACCTCCCGCTCTACAAGAAGTTCAACGAGAAGAAGAAGGGAACTCCCTCAACCCCGCCACTTCCGCAGATGTTCGGCCTCAACGTCATCCTGAGGGTCGTGGAGAAGATGGGCGGAAAGGAGAAGTGGCTCGGCATGTACAGAGAGAGGAGCGAGATGATACGCGAGGGCGTCAAGGAGATGGGTCTCGGCGTCCTGGCTGAGCCGGGCTACGAGAGCCCGACCATCACCGCGGTCGTCGTCCCCGAGGGAATGAAGGGCGTCGACGTCTACAACGCCATGCGCGAGCGCGGCTTCGAGCTGGCCAAGGGCTACGGAAGCGTTGCCGAGAAGACCTTCAGGATTGGAAACATGGGCTACATGACCTTCGAGGACATCGAGGAGATGCTCGCCAACCTCCGCGAGGTCATTGAAGAACTCAAGCACTGACACCCTTCTTTTATTCCTTTGTTTCCGAGAACAGAAAACCCAGCAATGGAAGAGAAAAACAAGCAGACTGCCTGAAATCCAGGCGGCTAAATAAGCGGTCTCAGCTCCCCGTTCTTCACCGCATAAACGCGGTTTATGACCTTCCTGCCCGTTCTGAAGTCCCTCTTGAGCTCAACGACTATGTCGAACTTGTCGAAGGTTTCACCGCTTATCCTGAGCCAGTGCCTGACCTCATCCTTTATATCGTCGGTGAGGGCAAGGGACGTCACTATGAACGCGTAATCGTCTATAAGCTCGCGGAATATCCTCGCAACGTCAACGGTGTGAATGGTGTCGATGACGACGTAGTCGGGATTCAAGGCCCTGATTTTTGAGATAACGTCTGAGGTGCGCCCCTCAAGGGACTGGCTGTCAAACTGTGTATCTATTACAACGATGTTCGGCTTGAAGGGTTTGAACTCGCCGTAGGCGGTTATAACGGCCACCTTCCAGTCGTCGGGTATGAAGTGCATCAGCGCCTCAACGAGCTTGGTCTTTCCTGTGCGGCTGGAGCCGACCACCAGAATGTCCTTTTTGGAAAGAACAGCCTCTTTGAGAACCTCCAGCTGCTCTGGGGTCGCGGTACCGTAGCGTATAAGGTCTTCAGGGGTGAATATATACACTCCCATTCGTTGCCACCATACAAAGTTTCCAGCCCAGGTTATAACGCTATCGCCAGCGGCCGCTAATGTGCATCAATTTGACTGCACTTTTATTGTCGTTTATCCAAAAAATATGAAATCAAGATGCCAAATTTCATCCAAAATCCAAAAGTTTTTGCACAAAAGTCATAAAGGAAAAATTCAGTGACAAAAATCAGGTGATAAACATGAACGCTCTCCAAATAGTAAGCCGAAAAATTGAACCGGTTATCGAGATTCAGACCAAGGTGATTGACTATGTGACAGGATACATGGTGGGGAAGAGCTTCAAGTGGATGCTCCCCGTGATGCTCAGCTCCATCACCGACCCGCTCTGGCCGGATCCGGCAGCGGAGGATGCCCTAAAGCCGCCGGAGGTCGAAGTCTACGGCTCAAGACTCCGCCTTACTCAAAGTATGATACTCCACAAACAGATGGCGGTGGCGATGGGGATTGACAGGCTGTTCATACTCTCGCCGAACGTGAGGCTGGAAGGCCGGGAGGCAGACGATGGAAGGCACGCCTACGAGTTCACCCAGCTCGACTTCGAGATAGCCTACGCGAGCATGGACGACGTGATGGGCATCATAGAGGAGATGATAAGCGGGCTGTTTAGGGAAGCCCAGGGCTGGGGACTGGAGAGGAAAGTGCCCAGAGTCAGACCGCCCTTCAAGCGCTTTACCCTCGAGGAGATAAAGGAGGAGTTCGGAGATGAGGACGAGGCAAGTAAAGCCATGGACGAACCCTTCTGGGTTATCGACATAGAGAGGGAGTTCTATGACAGGGAGGATCCGGATAGGCCAGGCCACTTCAGGAACTACGACCTCTACCTGCCTGAAGGCTATGGCGAGGTATCCAGCGGCGGCGAGAGGGAGTGGGAGTACGAGGTCATCCTCAGGAAGATGAAAAGGGCAGGGATAAGCCTTGACGCTTTCAGGCCGTACCTCGAGGTCGCGAAAGCCGGCCTCCTGAGGCCGAGTGCCGGAGCCGGTATAGGTATCGAAAGGCTCATCAGGTATATGGTCGGGGCGAAGCATATCGCCGAGGTGCAGCCGTTCCCGAGGATTCCCGGAGTTCCGGCGGTCATTTGATGCTGTTGCTTCTATTTATTTAATTACATTTTTATTCTAGCCCGTGGACATGTTTTTGTTCCTTTCCGGGATGGTCGTGTCCATATTTGTACCAATAGAAAGAGTTTTATTCTCAGCGCCACAGCTCTGAGGGGGGTTGTGATGGAGGCCACGATCTCAATGCTCCTTGAACTAGTGAAGCCAGGAGAAACGGTCATAGTTGAATACGAGACTTCCTACGTCCCTGAATTGATCCTCAAGCTCGTTGCAGATTACACAAAGGAGAACAACGTCCCTTTCGTAATAGATGATTATTTTGACAGCCTCTACACCTTGCTTGCCCACTACGATATCCATGATCTCGATGTTGATATTGGCCATTCCTATGTTCTAAAGGTTGGGGGCAGAAATGAAGTTGGTGGCACCGTCAAGCACGTGAAGTTCCACCCGGATCCAAGGGTTCTCCTCATGAATTATAACGAAAATTTTCTCCCCTCCATTGGAACAGAAACCCCTGCCATAAACTTAGTCCTTGGTTTTGAAAGTGCCCTTTACTTTGTTCGGGACATCCGCGACTTCTACCGCTTACTCTTGGGCCTCCAGCGCTACGTGGGCAACAAACGCAGAAAGGCGTTCTATATCCTCCATTCGGAATTCTTTGCCAATTTGCCTCGGTATATTCTTCCGGAACTAAGGAGAATCGCCACAAGCCTTTGGACTGTGAAAAGTTACCCTGCTGGTATCTCAGTGTCAGTTCTGAAAAGTCCCGACATGGGTCTCCTCGGCCGGCAGTTCAACATAGACATTGGAGGTGTCGTCAGTGGAGAGCGTTAGAAGCAGTACCGCGACGGCAAACGACATCAGGAAAATTCTCGATGAGATTCGGTTTGGGAGCTTTGCTCTAATTGAGAACTATTCCACGGTAGGCAGTGACCTCACCCTCTACGCCCTCCTTAACTACACCTACGAGCGCAGTCTGCCCGTTATTGTAGAGGATATATTTGACGCGTTTGCCGGTTACGTAAGACACTTTGAAGCCATGGGGCTTGCCCCACCAATGGATCACGTTGGAGTCCTAAAGGTCGGTGGCATCGACGATATTGGGCACGTCGTTTATAAGCTCCAGTTTGAGGCCGACCCCACGCTCTACCTCCAAAAAAAAGAAAAGGCAATAGCCGAGGCGATGGGTGACGACCGCTACGCATATATTGTCACAGGATTCGAGAGGCTCTTCGGCTTTCAACGCGACGTTAAAGAAGTTTACGTAATCGTCAATCACCTGCGCAAAAACCTCGGAAACGAGAGGAGGCTGACCATCAGCATAACAGAAGGCAACGTTATCGAAGGATTTCCGACGAACCCGCTCCCCCTGATTGAGGATGTTGCCACTTC
>DRGF01000047.1 GCA_011050175.1 Thermococcus sp.
ACGAAGGCCGGGACGAAGTAAACTCCTTCGTTGCTTTCAAGCTTCTCCGCGAGCTCCTCGGTCTCGGCGGCGTGCTTGATAATCTTTATCCCGTCGCGGAGCCACTGCACTGCTGCGCCTGTAACGAAGACGCTCCCCTCAAGGGCGTAGGTGACCTTCCCGTTGAGCCCCCAGGCTATGGTCGTTAGCAGGTTGTCCGAATAGCGGACGGTCTTGCCCGTGTTGACGAGAATAAAGCTCCCGGTTCCGTAGGTGGCCTTAACCATTCCCGCCTCGAAGCCAGCTTGACCGAAGAGGGCCGCCTGCTGGTCGCCGGCGTCTCCGCTCACGGGAATCTCAGCACCCAAAAGCTCTTTCTTCGTGTAGCCGTAGACCTCGCTCGACTCTCTAACTTCTGGTAAAACTTCCTCTGGGATATCGAACAGCTCAAGGAGCTCCTCGTCCCAGTCGAGCTTCCTTATGTTGAACAGCATCGTCCTTGAGGCGTTGGAGTAGTCGGTTACGTGCTCGCCCGTGAGGCGGTAGATGAGGAACGTGTCGACGGTTCCAAAGAGAACCTCTCCCCTTTCGGCTTTCTCCCTCAGGCCGGGGACGTTGTCGAGGAGCCACTTTAGCTTGCTGGCAGAGAAGTAGGCATCTGGCACGAGGCCGGTTTTCTCCTTGATTAAATTTCCGTACTCCTTCTTTATCTCCTCTACCATTTCGGCCGTTCGCCTGCACTGCCAGACTATCGCGTTGTGAAGCGGTCTTCCGGTTCTGTCCCAGACGATTGTGGTTTCGCGCTGGTTGGTAACACCTATCGCCGCTATTTGAGCAGGCTCTATCCTGGCGTTCTCGATGGCCGTCTTTATCGCCCTGAACTGCGCTTCCCATATCTCCTCCGGGTCATGCTCCACCCAGCCGGGCTTTGGATAGTGCTGTGGGAACTCGTACTGGCCCATCCCCACGACGTTGCTTTCCCTATCGAAAATTATTGCCCGGGCGGAGGTGGTACCCTCATCGAGTGAGAGGATATAGCGCTCCATAACATCACCGGAAATAAAAATAAAGCCAGGATGTATTAATGGTTTCGCTTACTTCTGTGTCGGGCTACTCGCCGGATACCTTTGAGATAATCAACGCTTCCAGATAACTACAAACATAAGGCCCGTTATTATCAGGGCAAACTTGGCAAGGAAGTCTGAATAGCCGGCGTAGTTATAAACGAACGCTTCAGGCGTGCTGGTGATGACTTCAATGCATGTACCCTGACCTTTGGCAACGTCCCGGCGAATTGTTTCGTTGAGGCTTTCAACGTAGTCTTCTACCGCCTTTCTCTCGTCGTCGGGCAACAAAGGCAGGTATCTCAGCAAAGTCCGGATGGTGTCGTTGATTTTCTTTATTTCTTCCGGCGGGCGGTGGAAGGCGGATGGATCGAGTTCTATAGCTGATACCTCCCACCCCTTCTCCTCGAACTCGTCCAGCAGGTTTTTGTAACTATTGAATGGGGTCGTAACGCTGATTCTGACAGTGTAGTCCTCCCACCTCGCTGAGCTGATAGAGGAGTTTTCTCTTTTCAGCGTCGTCAGGAACCACGAAATGTCTTCCTTTGACTTAAAATCTGCCGAAACGGCCGCCGTTACCATGCCGCACTCTCCGCCGGTTGAGTTCAGGGCGAGGATTTGTTTGAACACCTGCTCCCGTTCCTCGATGTAACGTTCATTTTTAATGTATTCCCCCGCGAAAAGGGCCCCTAGTATCAGCAGGGCCAGGAAACCCACAAGGAGAATCTTATCCCCTTTGATGTTGAGCAGGACTCCGAGGAGGCTCAGCGCAACGACACCCACCCACACTGCCAGGAACGGGAGTTTAACCGGCTCTTTTACATCGTCGGTGAAAACCGTGACGTGGACGCGCGTCCAGTTGCCTGTCGGCTGTTGTCTGTATCTCGCATACGTGAAAAATGGTTCCAGCTTCACGTAGTCCTTCGTTCCGGCGGTGACGTTCTTGAGGCGAAGTGATGCAGAGTACAGAGGGTCGTTCCAGCCCACATCGTTTGCCCACAGAATCTCACAATGATGTGGGGCCTCCTTAACGAAGCTTTCCCAGTCCCTCACAACAATCACGGTTCTAAAGTATCCCGGCCTTGAGAAGCCGTGATCGTGGGGATAAGAGAGCACCCAGTCCACCACGTAATGATAGTAGGACCGAGTATACAAGGCACACTCGACGTAGGCGCTCCTAGCAGGACGCTCCTCGTAGACGGGAAAGTTTCTCTCCACAAATTCCGCAGCGGGGGGCGAGTACGAGTATCCCGGAACCAAAAATGAGGTGAGTAGCAGGGCGGCTATAACTCCGAGCAGGCACCTCTCTCTTTCCACAGTATCACCAGAGATTGTAAGAATGGGAACTTTAAAAAGTTTCACCCGAGTCCAATACTGCGGAGATATTCAATCATCCTTTCAACGTCGTTGGCTATGACCACCTCAAAGAGGCCCTTCAGCCTGAGCAGGTTGTCATTGGCGTAGAAGAGTTCATCGTTTTGCGTCCATAATGCCACTTTCAGGCCGAGCGAGCGCGCCCATTTAATCGCCTGGACAGTCTTCTCGAAGCCGAGAACTGGTATGGCCTCCATGGGGATGTTGATTGACCAGAGGTTCAGCTCCTCCTTGAGCTTTGGGATCAACGGGACAACTTCTTCCCTGTCAATGAGCAGGCCCATAACGGTCTCCGGGTCATGCTTCCGATATTCTCTCAGGGCTTCAATCTCAAAGGAGGATATCATAACCCTCTCGGGGTTGTTTTCGCTGACGATCCTGGCGACTTCTCCAGCAGCTTCAGCATCCTTGAGCTCGATGTTGACAAGCGCATCCTTGGGAAGAACCTCAAAAACCTCCTCAAGCGTCGGAATCCTCTCACCTTCGCCTAGGTCTGCCCTCTTGAGTTCCTCAAGCGTCATTTCTTTCTGTTTCCCATTCATGTCGCTCGTCCTGTCTATCGTCTCGTCGTGCATGACAATGACCCTTCCATCGCGGGAGAGCCATACGTCGAGCTCTATCCCGTCCACCCCGGCTTCCATGGCCTTCCTGAAGGCCAGAAGGCTGTTTTCAGGGTATTTGCTCATGTATCCTCGGTGTCCGAGGACGATGACCCCGTCACGTTCCCATACCATCGATATCGCCACCGTTAAATAGGCCTTTCAGATAAAAACTTTTTCTCAGCCCGGCGGGGCGTCCGAGATGATATGTCGTCACTGTCCATAGTTGTCACCTCCCCGGCCGTTCGAAAATGGTCTCACAAGTCTTAAAAGTTCCATTGGTGTATTTTTCTGTTAGTATGGCCCATAATGAAAAACGGGGGTGTGGAACTTGGAGTTTAAGTACAGCAGGATATTTCTACTTGGCTTCGGTTTCTTTGGTGTAAGCATAATATGGTCTCTGTACAACGCGTACATACCGATTTTCCTGCAGGACACGTTCAAAATGAGCAGAACTGTGACCGGCTTCGTAATGACAATAGACAACCTCTTCGCGGTTCTGCTGCTTCCGTTCCTTGGAGCTTTAAGCGACAAAACGCGAACGCGGTTTGGCCGCAGGAAGCCGTACATCCTCCTTGGAGCGCCTTCCGCTGCTTTGATGTTTGCGCTCATACCTGTGGCGAGGGCATACGAAAACCTCGCCCTCTTCATGGGGACTATAATCCTGATGAACTTCTTCATGGCGCTGTTCCGCTCGCCGGTCATAGCGTTCATGCCCGACATAACGCCGAGTGAGAAGCGCTCCCAGGCAAACGGTGTAATCAACTTCATGGGCGGGGTGGGGGCCCTGCTGGCGTACTTCGGCGGCAAGGTGCTCTACGACATGAACTACGCTTACCCGTTCTTTGCAGGTGCGGCAATAATGCTCCTCGCCAACCTTCTCGTGGTTCTCTTCGTCCCAGAGCCGGAGGAGTATCGCGTCCCCGGCGAGAAGATCAGCCTACGGAAGCTTCTTTCTGAGACGTCCCGCAAGAGCTTCGGCGAGTTGAAGGAGAACCTCAAGGACGTCTTCGCCAGCCATGAGAAGAGTCTGTTATTCATACTGCTGTCAATATTCCTCTGGTTCGTCGCCTTTAACTCGGTGGAGACCTTCTTCACGAGCTACGCGAAGTACCACCTCGGCATCGAGGAAAGCACCGGTGCCTTCATGATGGGCGTTGTTTCGCTCAGCTTCATGCTCTTCGCGATTCCGGCTGGCCTCCTGGGCGGCCGTATTGGGAGGAAAAAGACCATAACAGCGGGACTAATCCTCGTGAGTGCCGTTATGCTCCTGGCTTACTTCCTCGGAGAGACATCAAAACCGGAAAGCAGCGCGCTGACGGACCCTGTGGTGCTGAAGTTCATGGTGCTCTTTTTCTTTGGCGGCATTGGGTGGGCAATGGTCAACGTCAACTCCCTTCCAATGGTCGTGGACATGACGACCGAGGAGAAACTTGGAGGCTACACCGGACTCTACTATTTCTTCAGCCAGGCGGCTAACTTAGTCGCGCCTCCGCTGGCGGGGGCTTTCCTCGACGTGATCGGGTACAAGACCCTCTTGCCCTTCGCGGTGATTTTCTTCCTGTTGGCGGCGGTGACGATGCAGTTCGTTAGGCGCGGAGACATCGTCAGGTACAAGGGTGATGCGCTGGACTATGTGCCAGATATGGACTGAATCCCTTCGATTTTTTCTTATTATCATCCTTTGAAAAAATCTTTGGAGGTGGATACAATGGAAAGGAGAAAGTTTGACTGGGGTGTTGTTCTCGGTCTCGCCCTCCTCGGGTTCAGCAGGAGCATGGGATGGGCCCTCAACAAGGGCTTCTCGTTTCCCCTGCTCTCTGATTACACGAGTTCCGCCTTTGTGAAGGGGAGCATCCTGGCGCTTGAGGGGATTATAGGGCTGATAGTTCCACCCCTCCTCGGTTATTACAGCGACACCCTCCGCTCAAATCACGGAAGGAGGAAGCCCTTCATATTTGCCGGCGGAGTTCTCGCCGCCATCGCGACGCTGATGATATGGACGGCTTACAGGATAGGTGCTCCCCTATGGGGGTTCGCTCTGACGCTGGGCTTCCTGTACCTCTCGCTCCACCTCTACACCGCGCAGTTCAGGGCGTTGATGCCCGACACAATTGAGAGCGGTCAGCGCGGGAAGGCGAGCGGTGTTATTACACTCCTTGAGTGGGCGGGCAATCTCTTCCTCTTCGGCCTTGGCGGCTTCATGGTCGCGAAGTATGGGAAGGACTACATCGGTCCATTCGGTTTAACTGCCATCTTCCTCTTCCTCGCGGCGG
>DRGF01000017.1 GCA_011050175.1 Thermococcus sp.
CAATCGCCTTTATAAACCATATCACCCTTCTCGCCTCAGGTGAGAGAAAATGGGAAGGCCTGTCTTCCTCGGTAAAGCTTACATAAACTGGTGTGAGAAGTGCAACGTCCCGCTCATCGGCGATAGCTGTGCCGTTCACGGAAAGGAGGGCGTCTTCAGGCTGGACATCACCCCGCCGGGCGATCTGAGGTTCGCCTTCGAGAAGGATTTGGAGTTCATACGCTCGATCTTCAGGGAGCACTACGGCGTCGATCCCGGCGAGCTCTTCGACGGAAAGGTCGTTCTGCTCAACAAGACCCCCGGAGAGGACGACGCCTACGAGATAATCCTCGACGGCTACGTCTTCGGCTGGATACGCTTCGACCCGCTGGAGCTGAAATGGAAGCCCGGCCTGAAGGTCGAGGGTGCAATCGCCCTCTGGAAGCGCTTTGGAAAGTCAATGAGAAAGTGGATAATCGTCGATGACGGGGCCATAGAGCCGATCCTCAAAGGTTCCAACCTCCTGCCGGTAGGTATAATCGAGGCCGAGCCGAGCATAAGGAGAAACGACGACGTGGTTCTCATCTCCGAGCGCGGAGAGGTCATCGCGACGGGCATAGCAAAGAAAGACTATGGGGGACTTGCCGGCAGGGAACGCGGAACCGGCGTCAAGGTCAGGAGGCAGAAGTCAATCAACTACCGCGAGGGAAGAAAGGCGACGATGGAAGACGCGCTGAGGGCCAACTCCATCGAGCTCGAGAAGAAGGTTATGGAAGCGAGGCGTTTCATGAGGAAGACCGCCAACCGCTACTCTGACCTGCCAATCGCGGTCGCCTTCTCCGGCGGAAAGGACAGCCTGGCAGTCCTGGGCCTTGCCCTTGAGGAGTTCGGTGACGAAGGCTTTACCGTCTTCTTCAACAACACTGGCATAGAGTTCCCGGAAACGCTCGAATACGTTGAGGAGCTGAGGAAGGAGCTTGAACCGAAGGGGATTAAGTTCATCGTTGCCGATGCGGGAGATGCATTCTGGCGCGCTATCCACGTCTTCTCCCCGCCGGGCAGGGACTACCGCTGGTGCTGTAAGGTCACCAAGCTCGGCCCGATAACGCTCGCCATAAAGGAGAACTACCCCACGGGAGTCCTCATGTTCGTCGGCCAGAGGAAGTACGAGAGCATAAAGCGCTTCAAGCAGCCGAGGGTGTGGAGAAACCCCTGGGTGCCGAACGAGACCGGAGCATCGCCGATATTCCACTGGCGCGCCATCGAGGTCTGGCTCTACATCTTCAGCAGGAACCTCAGGTACAACCCGCTCTACGAGGAGGGACTCGACAGGATAGGCTGCTTCCTCTGCCCGAGCTCGTCCCTGGCCGAAATCTACACCCTCAAGGAGAGAAAGCCCGGACTCTGGGCCAAATGGGAGAACGAACTCAGACGCTGGGCGAAGCGCTTTGACATGCCGGACGAGTGGATAACCTACGGCTTCTGGCGCTGGAAGAAGCTCAGCAAGGGTGAGAAGGCAATAGCGAGGGAGCTGGGCGTGGACGTTCCAGAGGAGCGCTCCTGGGAGCCGGTTAAGTACTCCATCGAGGAAGCGGAGAATGGCTTCGTGACCCGCTTCAACACGGTCGTCAACCTCAAGCGGATAAGAGAGGTCGCTCCGATACTCGGCGAGGTCGAGGAGGGCAAAAACTACATAAGGGCCGGAAGGGTTACATTTAAACCGGATGGGGCCTATGCCGACGACTCCGACGAAGCCCTGCAGGCGTACTACCTCGTCAAGAGGGCCTACGAGTGCGTCGGCTGCGGCGTCTGCGTGGGCAAGTGTCCCAAGGGAGCGCTCAGCATAGACCCCGTGAGCAAAAAGATAAAGGTGGATCCGGCGCTCTGCATCCACTGCAGGGAGTGTATGGGTGTATGCCCGCTCCTGAAGATCAAAAACCCCGAGGAAGGAAGCCAGCTTTAACCGGGCTAGTCTTCCTTCTCCTCTTCCTATCCCTTGTGCCCGGTGGAGTGGGCGCACAGGATTACGAATATGAAATAAACGCCTACGCGGTTTATTTTGACGTGGTTACTCCGGACCAGGTGAAGGAGACGATTGAAATCGATCTGACCTCCCACACGAACCTCAGCCAGTACGTCATCTACACGGACTACCCGGTTGAAGAGCCGAAGGCCGTTCTTGAAATTTCGGGCAATGAGGAGCCGGTAAACGTGACCGTCAGGGAAGTCCTTGGAGGAACGAACGCAATCTACATGTACTTCCCAACCGTCGGTCCGGGCGAGAACGCGAAGATACGGCTGACCTTCACGACCAGGGGAATGATAACCGAGACTGAAGGTAAGAACCAGTTCACCTACTACATACGCTTCAGCCAGCCTGTGGGCCTCTTTCACATGCAGCTGGTCGTCCCGGGAGGCTACGCGGTGCTCTCCCCGATAATCCCCTCGCCGGACAGGGTTGAGAGCTCCACGAGCAGGCTCCTGCTTGAGTGGACGCGCCGCGACGTCCGCTCCGGTGAGGAGTTCTACTTCATAGTCGGTTTTTCAGGGGAGATCGTCATCCCACAGCCGCCTTCCCCGTTGCTCTATGCGGGCATCTTCGTCGCCGGACTTGTAATCGGAGCCGGCTCCGTTTACGGCTACATACTCTACCATGAAAGGAAGCGCGAGGAGGAAAAGACCCTTCTGAGGAGCGACGAGGAGAAGATACTCGCCCTGTTGAGGGAGGGCCCGGTTCTCCAGAGTGCACTCGCTGATAAGCTCGGTGTCTCCAAGGCAAAGGTCAGCATAATCCTCCGCGAGATGGAGGAGAAGGGCCTCATCACGCGCGTGAAAGAGGGCAGGACGTACAGGGTCTATCTCAAAGAGTAGCTTTATAAACCGCTTTCCTCTTCTTTCCACTGGTGAGAGACATGGAGGAGTACTTCATCTGTCCTGAATGCGGTAGCGATGACGTTGAAGTCATCAAGGAGAGAGGCCGGGAGCTTACCCTTCGCTGCGGCGAGTGCGGTAACGTCTGGCACGTCACCCTTCCAAAGCTCGTTAAGGTTCCGCTCATAGTCAGCAAGCACGAGAGGAGCTTCAAGAGCGAGGTCGAGCTCCCAGAGGGCGAGGAAATCAAGGTCGGCGACATAGTCGAGACAGAGAACGACGAGGTCAGGATCACAGGCATAGAGCTCGACGAGAACAAGCGCGTGAACAAAGCCAAGGTGGAAGAAGTCAGGACGCTCTGGGGCGAGAGCCTGACTTACCCGAAGATCATCAAGGTCTCCATCTACCTGCCGAAGGGCGTAACCCAGGCCTTCAGGGTCAAGGTGCCCCGCGATGAAGAGTTCGTCGTCGGCGAGGTCCTAGAAGTCGGAGGCTACACCTTCCGGGTCGAGAAGATAAAGACCGAGACCAAGATGCTCCGCCACGGTGGGGCGAGGGCTGACAAAATCGTCTCCATCATGGGCCACTCAATCCCCCGCGCAAGGGCCAGGAGAAGCCTGGAGATATACCGTGGCTACGGCAGAGAATCCGGGTGATGGCCCCGGAGATGATGAACCTTTTTCTTTTCTTCCTGACCCGTTGGGAATGAAGAACTTGGCCGCTGCTGATGCCGGCGGCGTCGGTTTTCGGCCGGCTATCGAAATCCTTTTAAAGCCTCTCCCGGAATCGAGCATGCACAACTCGATGAACGATGAAGTCTTCGGAGGGATGAAAGATGGCGAAGCCAAGCTATGTTAAGTTTGAGGTTCCGGCAGAGCTTGCTGAGAAGGCTCTTGAGGCTGTTGAGCTCGCTCGCGACACTGGAAAGATAAGGAAGGGTACCAACGAGACCACCAAGGCCGTTGAGAGGGGTAGGGCCAAGCTCGTTGTCATCGCAGAGGATGTTGACCCTGAGGAGATAGTTGCTCACCTCCCGCCGCTGTGCGAGGAGAAGGAGATACCGTACATTTACGTTCCGAGCAAGAAGGAGCTCGGTGCCGCTGCCGGGCTTGAGGTTCCGGCGGCCAGCGTCGCCATCGTCGAGCCCGGTAAGGGCCGCGAGCTCGTTGAGGACATAGCCACGAAGGTTAGGGAGCTCATGAAGTGAGCTCCTTTTCCTTCATTCACTCATGGAAAGGTTTAAGTTCATCTCTGCGAGGGGATTTTTAGGTTAAGGGGTGTGAGAAATGAGCGACGAAGGATACCCGGCTGAGGTTATTGAAATAGTCGCCAGGGCCGGCGTTACCGGTGGCGTTACTCAGGTCAAGGTTAGGGTTCTTGAGGGCCGCGACAAGGGCCGTGTCATCAGGAGGAACATCAAGGGACCGGTCCGCGTCGGTGACATAGTCATACTCAGGGAGACCGAGCGTGAGGCCAGAGAGATCAAGAGGAGGAGGTAATCACAATGGCCAGGTGGAACGTCTGCTCCTACTGCGGAAAGGAGTTCGAGCCGGGAACGGGCAAGATGTACGTCAGGAACGACGGCAGAGTCCTGTTCTTCTGCTCCAGCAAGTGCGAGAAGTACTACTTCATGGGCAGGAACCCGAGAAAGCTCAAGTGGACCAAGGCCTTCGAAGAGGCCCGCCTTCAGAGGGCCAAGAAGAAGTGATTTCTTTCTTTTCTCTATATGTTTGTCTGGTCTTGTTCTGATATACACTAAATGAAAACAGAAAAATCAAAAACAACTTGTTACTGTGCTATTGTTTGCCGTACAGCCCTACGTAGGGGTCTCCTTCAAAAGTCGGGAAGGTACGCTCTTCTCCGCCTTCCACAAGGACTCGTTCTTTTTCCTCCGTGAACTCCCCGAGCTCGAATGCAATAATTCCATTTTTGTGTAATTCGTTAATTAAAGCATCAGCGTTCTCCGGCGGCGTTATTGCTATCAGCGTTCCGGTGGAGGAAACGCTCCACGGATCAAGGCCATAGAACTCAAGTACCCTCTTCACCAGCGGGTGGAGGTGGAGCCTCTCCGCATAGACCCTGAACCCGACCCCAGAGTTCCCGGCTATCTCGTGGAGTGCCGTTAGGCCACCCTCTGTGGCGTCGTGCATGCCCCTGACGAACGGCCTCGCAATCAGGGCGTCGGGAAGGACGGTCTCAAAGCGGTAGAGTTCCCTGAGGAGCTGAATTTCCTGGAAAGAGAGGAGCTTCCTGAGCTCGTTCTCTCTGAAGTACGCTGCCGAAACCGCGAACTCAAGGCCTACCTTGCCCGTCACGATTATTTTGTCGCCCGGCCTCGCCAGAGGGAGCCTCAGTTCGTCTCTCTTCACAAGGCCCATCGCGGTGGTCGTTGAAGTGGGCTCGGCTACGCTGGGGTAAAC
>DRGF01000059.1 GCA_011050175.1 Thermococcus sp.
CTCCTTTTGACGATGAGGGCCACGCCCGCGAGCATCACCGCAGTCAGGAGCCCAATGTTCGCAGTAAAGCTCAGAATCCCGAGGAAGAGGCCGAGGACCATGAAGGCCTTCCCCGCGAACTCGTTTGTTTTCTTCCAGGCCTCCCCCGATAGAAATGTATATCCTGTCCTCACACCTATCGCATAGTTTGGCCGGTTCCTGAAGAGATACGTCAGAAGTCCAGCCAAGAACATCGTCCCCGCGATGAAAAGCCCGGGAACTACCTCAGAACTCACCGTTGATTCCCTCCATCCTGTTGAGGGTCTCAACTATTACCCATATCTCGTTCTTTAACTCGTCTAGCACATCTCTCCCCAGCTCGGTGAGTGAGTAGTACTTCCTCGGCCTTCCGCTCACTTCAGACCATGAGTCCTCAAGGAGGCCGAGCTTTTTCAGGCCCCGCAGGATGTCGTATAGAGCTCCTTCGCTCGGAACGAGCCTTCCACCGCTTAACTCGTCCAGCCTCTTTCGCATCGCGTAGCCGTGTAGCTCGCCCTCCTTCTCAAGGATCGAGAGAATAAGATAAGAATAAAGTCCGGAGCGGAGGTCCTTCCTGAGCTTCCTCAGTGCCTTTTCCTTCCCTTTTCCAAACACCCGGCTTCACCAGACGGCCTTTTCTTCTTCGGCGGGCTCTGTCTTTGCCTTTGGAATCGTGTAGTACAGCAGTCCCAGTGCAACGACCGCGGTTATAAATTCTACCGCGTACATGAGGGGCTCGCTCTTGGTGAACTGGTAGTAGGCCGCCAGGGAATCGATGACCGAGTGAATCCCTATCATTGCCAGAAGGCCTTTCCTTCCGAACCCCTCCCTGCAGGCGTACGCGAGGTAGATTCCTGTTCCGACGTGGAAGAGAACGACGAAATAGCGTTCGAGCATTGAAATAACGGCAGTGCTCAGCGGGACGTCGAGTGGCTCCCCTGTCGCAAGGGCTCCCGCCAGAGTAGCCCCGGCTATAACGAAGACTTCAGTCATCCCGAAGCCCAGCCCCATGAACAGGCCAGTGTTCAGGCTCTTCCCCTTCACAAGGAAGTACTTTGCCAACTCCTGCATGGTCCCGGCGATGAGGCCGAGCCATATCGAGACCCCAATAACGAAAGCCGTTCCCCTTGCAAGGACATCGGCGTTTGACCTTATCCCCATCCCGAGGAGAGGGAGCTGCTGAACCGGGTTCTGGACGATGAGCGCTATGAAGAAAGCGGCCAGGCCTAGGATGAACTCTCCCCACCTCTGTTTCTTGAAACCGAAGAAGTAAAGCGTTCCCCACGCGAGCAATCCACCGAGTATGGGAAACGGGAGGAGGTACATGCTTACTCCTCCTTCTCGATGACCACGGCAGTTCCGTAGGCGTAGACCTCCGCCACGCTTGACCCGACGTTTGAGGTGGCGAAGCGCATGTTCACCACGGCGTTTGCGCCGAGCTCCTTGGCGCTGAGTGCCATTCTTCTTAGAGCTTCTTCCCTCGCCTCGGCCATCATCTGGGTGTATTCCTTCACCTCGCCACCCTTGATGTTCCTGAGGACGGCCATTATGTCCCTGCCCAAGTGGGTGGCCTTGACGGTGCCGCCTCTGGCCAAGCCCTTAACCTCCACAATCCGGTACCCCGGAACGGTCTCGGTTGTCACGACAAGGATTCCATCAATCGTTTCCATACCCATCACCTCGATGCATCGAACTTCGAGGTATTGTTGGATTAAGAAGTATAAAAGGCTTTTGTTAGGTAGGGGTTGCTTCCTCAGATTGTTTATAAACCCCGGATCGAACTTTCCATGGGTGGTTCGATGCACGAGATTTCAAACGGTGAGATACTGGGGGCCCTGCGAGAGCTCAACGCTAGAAGGGTGCTGATCCAGACGCCGGAGGGTCTGAAGCGCGAGGCACAGTCCCTGGCTGATTTCCTTGAGGAGAACGGGATAGAGGCCATAATAAGCGGCGACATCAACTACGGCGCCTGCGACCCTGCCGACAGGGAGGCGAGGCTCCTCGGCTGTGACGCGCTCATCCACCTCGGCCACAGCTACATGAGGCTCAACCTTGAGGTTCCGACGATATTCGTCCCGGCCTTCGCCAAAGTAGATGTTGTACCTTCACTTGAGAAAAACCTTGACGAGATTAAGAAGCTCGGAGAGAAGATAGCCCTCGTCACGACGGCCCAGCACATCCACCAGCTTGAGCGGGCGAGGGAGTTTTTGGAGAAAGAGGGCTTTGAGGTTGTCTTTGGTAGGGGCGACTCAAGGGTGAGCTGGCCGGGCCAGGTTCTTGGATGCAACTTCTCTGCCGCGAAAGTCGAGGCGGAAGGTGTCCTCTTCATAGGAGCCGGCTACTTCCACCCGCTCGGCGTTGCGCTCGCGACCAAAAAGCCGACCCTTGCGGTAAACCCCTACTCTGGGGACGCAATATGGATGAACAAGGAGGTCGAGCACTTGGTAAGGAAGCGCTGGGCGCAGATAGCGAAGGCCATGGACACCAAAAAGTTTGGCGTGATAACGAGCACGAAGAAGGGCCAGCTCCGTCTGGCGGAGGCAAAGCGCGTGGTGGAGCTTCTCCGCGAGCACGGGAAGTACGCGAGGCTCATAGCGATGAACCACATAAGCTACCCTGCTTTGGAGGGCTTTGACTTCGATGCGTACGTTGTTGTCGCCTGCCCGCGCGTCCCGATAGACGATTACGAGAACTGGAGGAAGCCGGTTTTAACACCGAGGGAACTGGAACTCCTCCTCGGCTTAACGGAGGAATACGAGTTCGACGAGATAGCCGGTGCCGAGAGAAAAGATGACGAGCCCTCCGGCATTTCAGTGAAGCGCTGACTTTCTCTCCCCTCATTCAAATTTTGACTTTCTTTCGGATGCTCTGTCATTCATGGGGGAAAGGCTGACGTTGAGTGACACATCTTCCGAGCAATATTTGACAAAAACTCTATAAGATTTAAAGTCTATATCCCAATGTTATGTCGTCTGACAAAAACAAAAGTGCCGAACTTGTGAAGGAGTACCTGAGTTCCTGGAAGGTTGGGAAAGTCATTGATCTGGCTCTAAAGGACGAGGAGGTTCTCCTGACGCTCTTCAGGCTTCTCCATGCGGGAGACGACGAGCTCAAAATTCGCGCCCTTACGGCGCTTGAAGATGTGTTTAAAGCGCTCCCCGACGTTAAACGGCTCATCCTCGTGGAAAAGTTTCTCGACGACCTGATAAAACTGCTGGAGAGCGACAGCGATGGTGTCCTAATTCACACCATCAGAACGATTGGTAGGCTAATAGAGGGCGTCCCCCTGCAACCGGAGAAGTTCGTAAAACTGGCCCACGCCTTCAAAGACCTCATTAAATCCAGGAAAAATGAGGCCGTTCTGCTTGAGATACCCCCCGTTCTTAAAGTCATGAGGCCAACCTCTTACACACCGAAGCTCATGGACGCCATTTCAAGGCTCCTAAAGTCAAGCAACCCCCGCCTTAAGGCCATGGGGCTTAGACTGCTCCTCAACGCGGGGGCATTCACTGGAAATCCTTCCTTCATGAAAACATTTTTCTCGGAGATTTATTATGCACTCCAGGAACGGGAAGACATCCCCCTGGTTGATTTCTGCCTTGACCTCCTACTTGAAGTCATTCACTACCCGCTGAGAGACGAGTTCATGGATGAGATTGCCTATGTGCTGACCGCGGTTAAGGAAATTGCCATCCAGAAAAACTCAGAGCTGACAGAGAAAGCCAGGACTGTTGCGGAAAAACTTGAGCTCGCTATCCGTGGTTACTACTCCAAAAACCCTGAGAGGGCCAAGGAAAAAATCCACGAGCTCCTGGTAAACGAGCGCTTTTACGAGGCAGTTGACCTCGCGCTGGCAGTTGGGGACGAATACGTCCTGAAATGGCTGGTGGACGTCCTTGAAAAGTTCGGCAGGGAGACCCTCATGATCAACGCGAGGGTTTTGCCTGGCCCGAAGTACGCTTCCGTGCCCCCTGAGAAAAAGGCCCAGAGGTACCTCACGCCCCCAACCCTTGCCCAGTTCAAAGGGGAAAAGAAAAGCACCGGGGCGGCGTCGTTTAACGAAGCCTCATCTCGGCGGAAGCTGAGCAAAGAGGAAATGGCCGGGCTGGAACGGGCACTAAAAGCCGGGGACGAGGAAACGCTCGTCGAATTATCGAGGAAAAATATTGAAGCGGTGTTTGAGCTGGTTCACAGGCTTGAAGGGGGAGATGAGCTCGAAAAAATGGACTCCCTCTGGGCGCTCTCAAAGCTCGCCGAGAGAATTGAACCTGAGGCGGCTTTCGTCCTGGAGCCTGTGGTGGAGGGCCTTCTTAAGCTGGCCCGCTCAACGAAAAACCGGTGGATGGGGCAGAGGGCTTCAAAGACCCTTGCGTTACTCGCTTCGAAGAGCAGAACGGGTGACAAAATAGTGGAGGAATTTCTCGATGACTACCTCTCAGGTGACGTGGAAAGGGTAGTGCCTGCCCTGGAGTTCTTCGGCTGCTATTTTGAGAGGGTATGGGACGAGAAGACCGCGAGGGCAGTTCTCCCTCACCTTCAAGACTACCTCAAAAAAGAGGAGACCCGCTTTGATGCGCTCCTCACACTTGAGGGTCTCGTGAGATTGGCCCCACCGGACAGGGCGGGGCTCTTCCTGCCCTTCGTTGAAGTGCTTAAGGCGATAAAAAAGTCCGCACTTCCCCAAGACCAGAAGCTCGCTATGCGGATTCTGGAGGATATATCCTCGAAGATAAAGGCTGAGTTATTAGGGCCCATGGATTTCTGACTCCATAAGGCTTAATATACCCACTGTGTAGTTTGGGCCGTGGTCGCGGTGAGCGGGATGAGAAAGAAGCACCTTGCGATGCTCCTCTCGAGGCTCGAAGGCTTTCCTGAGCCGAAGCCCGGGCTTGAACAGTATCGGACGCCCGGCGATGTGGCGGCGGAACTGCTCTGGTTAGCGTACTCTTTCGGCGATATAGCCGGAAAGGTCGTGGCCGACCTCGGGGCCGGGACTGGCGTTTTGAGCATTGGGGCGGCCCTCCTCGGGGCGGGGAAAGTCTACGCGGTTGAGGTCGATGCAAAAGCTGTTGAGGTGGCAAGGAGGAACGCCCTTTCTCTTGGTCTGGAGGATAGGATTGAGTTCATAAACGCTGATGTCTCGGAGTTTGGCCAGCGCGTTGATACGGTTATAATGAACCCGCCCTTCGGGAGCCAGGTGAAGCACGCGGACAGGCCGTTTTTGATGAAGGCCTTCGAGATTGC
>DRGF01000037.1 GCA_011050175.1 Thermococcus sp.
ATCCTGGACGGGATTCAAGGTCATGACGGCAACGGCCGGGCCAGGTTTCAGCCTTATGCAGGAAAACCTCGGCTACGCGGTAATGACCGAGACCCCGCTCGTCCTGGTCGATGTGCAGAGGAGTGGCCCCTCGACCGGACAGGCCACAAAGGGGGCCCAGGGCGACTTCTTCCAGGCGAGGTGGGGAACCCACGGAGATCACCCAATCGTTGCACTTTCACCTACGAGCGGACAGGACGCATTTTGGGAGACCATAAGGGCGTTCAACATTGCCGAGAAGCTGAGAACTCCCGTTGTGGTGCTCTTTGATGGAATCCTGGCCCACACGCGCGAGCTCGTGAAGATTCCCGACGTTTCCGAGGTCGAAATAACGTACCGCAAGCTTCCCCAGGATGAGGAGGAGGCCAGACTCCCCTTCGGAGACCCCCACGGCGATGGAGTCCCACCGATGCCCCTCTTCGGCCACGGGTACTTCACCCACGTTACCGGTTCGACCCACAAAGAGAACGGCCTGAGGGACGTCTACACGCCGGAAGTCCACGACAGGCTCGTGAGGAGGCTTCACAGGAAGATAGAGGGGAACCGCGAGGTCTACGAGAAGTACGAGGAGCACTTCACCGACGACGCCGAGATACTCGTCGTCAGCTGGGGCGTAACGGCAAGGCCCGCCCTCGGGGCGGTTCTCAGGGCGAGGGAAGAGGGCATAAAGGCCGGCCTCTTCGTGCCGAAGACCGTTCACCCGTTCCCTGGAGAGAAGATGAGGGAACTCGGAAGGAAAGTCAGGGCCATACTCGTTCCGGAAATGAACCTCGGCCAGATGATCCTCGAAGTCCAGCGCCACGTCAACGACGATGTCATCCTCAAGGGAGTGAACAAAATCGGCGGAGTGCCTCTGACCGTCGAGGAAATTCTCCGCGAGATAAGGGGTGTTGCCTGATGGCCAAAGAAATCTATTCCACTTATCCCATGGTCAAATACCTCCGTAAGGAGGCCCTCCCCACGGCTCTGTGCCCCGGCTGCGGCGGTGGAACCGTCCTCAACGCCTTTGCAAACGCGGTTGACCAGCTCAAGATAGACCCGAAGGATTTGGTCGTTGTCAGCGGAATCGGCTGTTCTGCATGGATTGCCTCGCCCTACTTCCTGGCCGATACGCTCCACACGACCCACGGGAGGGCGATAGCCTTCGCTACCGGCGTCAAGGCTGGCCTTCCCGACAAGAAGGTCGTCGTCATAAGCGGCGACGGCGACCTGGCCAGCATAGGCGGCAACCACCTGCTCCACGCCGCGAGGAGGAACATCGACATAACGGTAATCCTCGTCAACAACTTCATCTACGGAATGACCGGCGGACAGGTCGCCCCGACGACGCCCTTCGGCGCCAAGACCACCACAAGCCCGTACAGGAACATAGAACACCCGCTCAATATTTCTGAGACGATAGCGGCGGCAGGGGCAAGCTACGTGGCGAGGTGGACTACGGCCCACGTCTACCAGCTTATTGAGAGCATCAAGAAGGCCCTTCAGGTCAAGGGCTTCTCGCTCGTCGAGGTTGTCTCCCAGTGCCCCATCCAGTTTGGAAGGAGGAACCAGATGAAGAATCCCGCTGAGATGCTCCGCTGGTTCCTGAAGAACAGCGTCCCGGTCAGCAAGGCAAAGAACATGTCTCCGGAAGAGCTTGAGGGCAAGTTCGTCATCGGCGAGTTCGTCAGCAGGCAGAGGCCCGAGTTCACTGAGGAGATTAACAAGCTGATTGACGAAGTCCAAGAGAATTTTGGCCTTAAGGGGGAGTGAGAGCCGTGCAGATTAGGTTGGCTGGCATAGGCGGCCAGGGTGTCGTCCTGGCCGGTGTCATCCTCGGGGAGGCCGCCGCCATAGAGGGGCTGAACGTCCTCCAGACGCAGGATTACAGCTCCGCGAGCAGGGGCGGCCACTCGATTGCGGATGTCATAATTTCAAAGGAGCCGATTTACGACGTCATGGTCACCAGGGCTGATGTCCTCGTCGCGCTTCACCAGCTCGGTTACGATACCGTCAAAAATGAGCTGAGGAAGGATGGGCTGCTAATTATAGACACCGACCTTGTCAAGCCAGATAGGGAATACGTTGGTGCCCCTTTCACGCGCATAGCCGAGGAGAGCACAGGGCTCGCTCTGACCGTCAATATGGTCGCCCTCGGCTATCTGGTCGCAAAAACTGGGGTTGTGAAGAAGGAAAACGTGGAGGAGGCCATAAGGAGGCGTGTCCCGAAGGGGACCGAGGAGATAAACATCAAAGCTTTTAGGGCGGGCTATGAGGAGGGATTAAAATGAGGTACCCGTTTCCGGTTGGTAGGTCCGACTTTATTCAGGGTGATGAGGCGATAGCAAGGGCGGCAATCTTAGCTGGCTGCCGCTTCTACGCCGGCTATCCGATAACCCCCGCAAGTGAAATATTCGAAGCGATGGCGCTCTACATGCCACTCGTCGATGGCGTAAGCATACAGATGGAGGACGAGATAGCAAGCATAGCCGCAATAATAGGTGCATCGTGGGCCGGTGCAAAGGCCATGACCGCGACGAGCGGCCCCGGCTTCTCACTCATGATGGAGAACCTCGGCTACGCGATAATGACCGAGACTCCACTCGTCCTGGTCGATGTCCAGCGCGGCGGCCCCTCAACCGGCCAGCCGACGCTTGCTGCGCAGGGCGACATAATGCAGGCGATATGGGGAACCCACGGCGACCATTCGCTGATAGTCCTCAGCCCCGCAACCGTCCAGGAAGCCTTCGACTTCACCATCAGGGCCTTCAACCTGGCCGAAAAGTACAGGACGCCAGTGGTTCTTCTCACAGACGCCGAGATAGCCCACATGCGTGAGCGCGTCTACATCCCCAATCCCGAGGAGGTAGAGATTGTAAACCGCAAGCTTCCCCAGAATGAGGAGGAGGCCAGGCTCCCCTTCGGAGACCCCCACGGCGACGGAGTCCCACCGATGCCGATATTTGGAAAGGGCTACCGCACCTACGTAACAGGCCTAACCCACGACGAGCGCGGAAGGCCCAAGACCGTTGATGCCGAAGTCCATGAGAGGCTCATCAGGAGGATAATCGAGAAGCTGGAGCGCAACAAGGAGAATATCATAAGTTACGAAACATACGCGCTTGACGATGCCGAGATAGCGATAGTAAGCACCGGTATAGTCTCCCGCTCGGCCGTCAGAGCCGTAAAGATACTCCGCGAGAAGGGTGTTAAAGCGGGCCTGCTCAAGCTCAACACACTCTGGCCATTCGACTTCAACATGATTGAGGAGCTCGCCGAGCAGGTGAAGAAGATATACGTTCCGGAGATGAACCTCGGACAGCTCTACCACCTAGTCAAGGAGGGGGCGAACGGAAAGGCCGAAGTCGAGCTGATGCCGAAGATAGGCGGCGAGGTTCACACCCCGATGGAGATAGTTGAGAGGGTGGTGGGTTGAATGTACCTGAAATCCGCTTATGAAATCCGCGACAAATACCTTAGAAAGGACATGCTCCCGACGATATTCTGTCCGGGCTGTGGAATAGGCTCTGCCCTTCAGTACACGCTCCGCGCGATAGACGACCTCGGCCTCAACCAGGACGAGATAGTCTGGGTCAGCGGAATCGGCTGTTCCTCCCGTGTTCCGGGCTTCGTCAACTTCGATGGACTGCACACGACCCACGGAAGGGCCTTAGCTTTCGCCACGGGCATAAAGCTCGCCAATCCCGACCTCAAGATAATCGCCTTCATGGGCGATGGTGACGCTGCAGCCATAGGAGGAAACCACTTCATCCACGCCATAAGAAGGAACCTCGACGTCACGGTGATACTCATCAACAACTTCACCTATGGAATGACGGGCGGACAGGTCGCCCCGACGGCCCTCAAGGGACTGCGCGGAACGACGGCCCCCTACGGCCAGTTCGAGAACCCCTTCGA
Source organism: Thermococcus sp. (assembly GCA_011050175.1). Taxonomy (GTDB): domain Archaea; phylum Methanobacteriota_B; class Thermococci; order Thermococcales; family Thermococcaceae; genus Thermococcus. The sequence goes on from DRGF01000037.1 coordinate 3,937, forward strand.
CATAGCCGACCTTGCGGTCTCTGCCGGAGCCAACTACGTGGCCAGGTGGAGCGTCTTCAACTATCTCCAGGGAATCAACAGCATAAAGAAGGCCCTCAGCAAGGAGGGCTTCACTCTGGTGGAGTTCCTCTCACCGTGCCCCATAAGCTTCGGAAGGAGGAACAGGATGAAGACCTCCCCGGAGCTTCTCCGCTGGTACCAGAAGATAACTGTCCCGCTCGCGAAGGCCAAGAACATGCCGCCGGAAGAGCTCGAAGGCAAGATAGTCATCGGCGAGTTCGCCGACAGGGACAGGCCCGGCCTCGTGAGGGAGTACGAGGCATACAAGAAGCGTGCCAAAAAGATGATGGGGTGGGAAGAATGAGGAAGGAGATCCTCTTTAGCGGCTTTGGAGGCCAGGGAGTTATACTCGCTAGCGTCATCCTTGGCAGGGCCGCCGCCGTTTACGAGAACCTCTACGCGGTTCAGACCCAGACCTACGGGCCGGAGTCAAGGGGAGGAGCGAGCAAGGCAGAGGTTGTCATCAGCGACGAGCCGATAGACTACCCCAAGGCCCTCAAGCCAGACTGCGCGGTGTTCTTCTCCCAGGAGGCATACAACAAGTACCTCCGCACGGTGAGGGAAGGCGCAAAGGTAATAGTCGAGAGCGACCTCGTGCCGCACCGCGATGAGGAGTTCGAGAAGAAGCTGAAGGTTTACGCTCTCCCCCTGACCGGGATAGCCGAGGAAACGACCGGCCTCAGCCTCACCATGAACATCCTCACCCTCGGAGTCCTCACCGCCTGGACGGAGGTTGTGAGTAGGGAAGCCATAGAGAAAGCAGTCCTGGACGCCGTGCCGAAGGGGACCGAGGAAATAAACCTCAGGGCACTTCACAAGGGATTCGAGCTTGGAGAAAAGGCCCGGACCGAGGGGCTTTGACCCCATTTCGTTTCCCAAAAACTTTTATCAACAATCTTTTCTATCTCTTACCATGCTCATCAACGAGACCAAAGGCAGGACATGGCACGGGAGAGTCAAACTTGCCGACAGTTTCTTCAAACGATTTAGGGGGTTAATGCTCGTCAGAAACATTGACTACGCACTTGTTTTTACACTTCCAGCCGAGACGAGGGCCAACGCCTCAATCCATATGTTCTTCATGTTGAGCGACATAGACGTCATCTGGCTCGACTCCGCGAGGCGGGTGGTGGACTTCAAAACCGCCAGAAGATGGCGGCTCTACTCCCCGAAAGGGCCGGCCAAGTACGTAATCGAGGGGCCGGTGGGGCTGATAAAAACGCTCGACGTTGAGGAGGGCGACCTGATAAACTGGAC
>DRGF01000012.1 GCA_011050175.1 Thermococcus sp.
CCGCACCGGGGCGGCGTTTGTCGTCTATGTAGTCCGTCTCCATCATGAAGCGGTTGCCCTGCTTTATTGCCTCCTGGATGTTCTTCCTGCTCGCTATGATGCTCGGGAAGACGCCCACTTCTTCAGCGACCTTCACGAGGGGTGGGGAAAAGTGCTCGACGACGCGGTGGGGCTTTATTCCGACTTCCTTCACGTACTCGCCTAGCTCCCTGAACTTGGCCTCGTCGAAGCTCTCCGTGTGAAGCTGAACTGCGCAGTCCGCTTCCTTGGCAAGGCTCATTCCATACTTCATGAGCTCGATGCTCGCCTCCCAGACTTCCTCGGGGACGGGGTAGTGCGGCCTGCCTATCTCTCCTATGGCTATGGCTTTTCCCTCGAGGCAGAGCTTCTGGGCGTATTCGAGGGCCTTCATGACCTCATCCTTGCCGTATTCAAGGCCTTTCTGCTCGGCCAGATAAACGAACTCCGCCGGGTGCACGCCGACGGCGGCGTAGGCCTTAACCGGCGTCTCTTTGTTAATTTTCTCGACCAGCTCGATGTGGAAGTCCATTGCCTTCATGAAGTCCTCGGCTTTAAGGCCTGAAAAGCCGTAATCGTGGGCCGTCTTATATACCACGACGAGGTGCGTCCCGCCGGCGCTGTGGAACTGCTTGATTGCCTCAAGAAAGAGCCCCTTGAACGGGTCAACGTGGAAGTGGTCGTCCCAGATTATCATATCATCACCTCACGACTGGTAGACATCAAGAACCTCGCCTTTTTTAGCGTTTGTCTTCCCCTCAAGGACCAGCGCGACCCTGTCGCCGTCAACGGCGAAGTCGACCCTCTTTCTGTCCTTCTGTATTTCCCGGATTAGGGCGGCGCTTTCCCCCTTGACCTTGTAGCCTGGGTAGATGATTCCCTCAACCGTCCCGATCAGCGTCTCCTTTCCGAGGACGTTCAGGGCCTGCTCGACGTTAAACCTGGCAACGGGCCTTCTGGAGACTATCTCGATTTCCGCGGTGTCCCTTCGCCCCGCAAAGAACCTCTTCAGGAAGCTCACTCCCACCACCGGAGCACTTCCCTGGGAGAAACCAGCATATACTCTGTGCGCATCAGCAGTGTGAGGGCGGACTTCTTGAGCCTGATTCTTATAATCCCCCCTACATCCTCCGTTAACTCCACAACAGACGTCGCTGCGTCCTCCAGTAGGGCCAGCGGGTTGAACGGGAGTTCTTTTATTAATGGTTTTTCGATGAGGTATATGCTCATTCCCCTCTCATCACCGAGCTTTTGCTTTATAGATGAGAGGATAGTGCGGATTGTGCGGGCATCGTTTTGAAGGTACAGGAGTCGCTCCAGTCCCAATACCAAGTATATATAATCGCCCTCGGGAATTGCCCTTTCCAGCTCTCGGTCGATTTTCCTTTGGTAAATGTGGGGATTGTTTTCAAAACGGACCCTCGCGAGAACGTGGCCGGTCTCTTGGCTTCCACCGAGCTTGATGACCTTTATATCCGAGTCTTCGAAGCTGACGCCCATGAGCTTGAGATGTGCCAGGTAAACTGGAAGTGTGTCGAAGATGTCCTCTACTATTAGAGGAATTCCCCTAAGCTTTGAGTACTCAATGAGCATGTGGAGGGCAAATTCGGCTCCGAGAGGGGCACTGTTCTCTATTATTGTGACCCCTCTATCTCGTGTCTGGTCGAAGATCGCGTTGAAGTCCTTCTTTGTGACAAGGGTAATTTTATCCTGGGGCCCCATCAGCCCCACCTCCCTACGTCTATCACGGTCTCCATCCCAACCAAGCGTGGGTTCACGCTCTTCAGAACTTTGAGGTTGGCGCCCGCAGAGGATGAGGTGAGCCGTACGACCGTGGTGGAGATCCTCTCTAGCTCCTCCAGAACCTTTATCGGGAGGTTTTTCATGGCCTCTTCGTTGACTACGTAGAAGGCCTTCCGTTTTTTGTTCCCTATGAACTTTTGCATGCGGATTACCATCTGATATGCATCGAGGGGATTGTTCACGGAGAGAAACAGCTCTTCCAGACCTAGAACCAGATTTATTGCTGGGGACTGTATCTCCTGGAGGGCTTTGGAACTTGCTTCCGCGTAGTTCGCTAGGTACACCCTTGAATCGGGATGGAAAGGAATAGTTACTACGACATTTCCAACCTCGAATTTTCCACCCGTTTTGAGGACATAAACGTTGTCCCGATCGAGGTCTATCGTGAGACCGATGCGCCGGGCATTGGTGAGTATCGTGTAAAGGGCATCGAAGTCATCATCTATGACCAGGGGGATGTTTTTTTCCGTGGTGTAATCAACGAAGAACCTCAGCAGGAACTCCGGGATGTATGAGGTTGTGTATTCCATCAGGACAGTCTCCCCGGGGAGAACAGAATCGACTATCTTGGCGGTCGTTTTCCACTCCATGGTTCTCACCTTTATAAATTTCGTCATATATGGATATAAATATTTTGAGAGATTTGAGGTTTGGAGGCTTCAAACTTTAAATTTCGCGGGAAATAAAGATGAAAAACGTCAAAGCCTGACAATGTGAACCGAACAGGAGATGCACGGGTCAAAGGCCCTCACCGTCTCCTCAAGACGCTGCACCATGGCCCGGTCATCGGCCTTCCCGTGGAGTCTCCTCGCCTCCTCCAGCAGGCTGGCCTCCATCATCACGTGGTTCAGCGCTGTTGGGGTTATTATGTTGGAGTAGGCGACCTTACCGTTGGCGTCTATCCTGTAATGGTGTACCAGAACTCCCCTCGGTGCCTCAACATAGCCAATGCCCTCGCCCTCCCCGGGCTCAACGGGGACGTTCTCCCCTTCGATGCCCCTATCGAGCAAGGTCTTCGCTATCTCGTTTGCCCTTTCGAGGGCATAGACCAGCTCTATCGCCTGGGCCAGGTTGTTGTAGCTGACGTAGCCCGTGGCGAGCTTCTCTCTGTGCTCCTCGAAGAGCCTCCCGGCGGTGGGTGTGAGCATCTCCGACTTGAGGAGCAGCCTCGCCAGTGAACCGACCAGGAACGCCTCGCCGTTGTAGCGGCTCTGCTTGGTGAAGCTGTATATGAGGGAGCGCTCCTCTATCCTCTCGGTGTAGTGGAAGGAGCCTTCCTCGTCCGAGATCAGCTTTTCACCCCACAGGTAGCCGTCCGTCGCCACAAAGTGCGTCGCCTGGGCACCATAAGGTCCGAGCGAAGCGAAGAGCCTCACCGCCCTTTTGGCCAGCCTGAGGAGGGCTTCACTTTCCTTCTCTATCATCTCCAGCTCTTCCACGGTGGGGTAGCGCCCGAAGCCGCCGGGCTTGACGTTTATGCCGTGTATCTCCCTGCCCCCGATGAGTTCCCTTATCCTGTTGCCGAAGGCCTTGATGGTTATCCCTTCCTTCACCAGCTCACCGTGCTTGGTCGCCATCCTTATTGCATCTGGATAACCGAACACGTCCGGCGCGACGAGGAGGTAGAGGTGGAGTGCGTGGCTCTCAATCAGTTCGCCTATCAGGCCCAGCTCCCTGAGGAGCGCTATCTCCTCCGGAACTTCAACGCCAAAGGCCCTCTCGATTCCTAAAACGGAAGCAACGCTGTGGGAGAGGTAGCAGATGGCACATATCCTCGCTTCGAGGTCAGGGACATCGTAGTAGTGCCTTCCCAGGGTTAGAAGCTCAAAGAAGCGCGGCCCCTCAACGATTTTGAGCCTGACGTCTTTAACTTCGCCGTCCTCGATGACTATCTCCGCCTTTCCGTTGCCCTCAACGCGTGTGAATTCCCTCAGCTCGATTATCATGGCTCCCACCTCGCGAAGGTCTTGAACTTCCTCACTATGTACTCGTCATCGTAGCCCTTGTCCTTGAGTATCTCGTACTCGCTGGCTGGATTCGCCTCTCCGGGCAGCGGGCCGCGGCAGCCTATGCACCCGAGGCCGGAGCGCACGCAGGCAGCGTTACAGCCGCCGTAGGTTATCGGGCCGAGGCACGGAAGCTCTTTCTTAACGAGCACGCACTCGTATTCATTGAGCTTGCACTCAAGACAGACAGGATAATCCTTCTTTACGGGCTCAACGCCTTTAGCAATGTCTATGAGCGCTTGGAAGACTTCCTCCTTGTCGTACGGGCATCCGGGGAGGGCGAAATCCACGGCAACGTGTTCCACGACCGGTTTGGGGTCTAGGGCATGCATCGGGTTGCTTTCGTCGCCGTAAACCGCCTTGAGCTTCTCCCTGATCGGGAGCTCCACGCTTCCCTGAACCGAGCCGTGAGTTGCGCAGGTTCCAAGGGCTATGAGATATTCGGAGTGATTTCTCGCCTTCTTGAGGAGGTTCAGGTCTCGCCGGGTCGAAACCGTTCCGGTTACAAGCGCGACATCGTAGTGGCTCCCTTCACTCAGACTGGTCGCCATGTGGAACTCCTCTATTTCATAGAACTCGAGCAGGTCGAAGAGCTTCTCGTAGAGGAAGAGGATGTTGAGGGCACAGCCGCCGCAGTCTGTAAGCTCGAAAACCCCCAGTTTGAGCTTGTCCATCATATCAACCCCCTGGTGGAGAGAGCGTCCCAGTAAGTGAAGACGGGCCCGTCCTTGCAGACGTACTTGATGGACGTGCTCGTCCCGACGATGCAGTGGCCGCACTTGCCCACCCCACAGCGCATGCGCCTCTCAAGAGTCATGTATATCCTGCCGGGGGAGAGCTTTCTGTCGAGGAGCTCCTTTATTACGAACTTGTACATGATCGGTGGGCCGCAGATGAGGGCGTATGTGTTGTTGACATCGAACTCCTCGCCCCTGAAGAGGTCTGTCACGACACCCCTGCACACCCTGTCCGAGAAGCCCCCTTCGAGGTAGATGCACGACGGGCTCTCAACCTCGTAGGCCAGCTTTACTGAGCAGTTCATTGAAGAGCCGTGCTTGAGGAGGTGTATTATCTCATCGCGGAACAGTATGTCCTCGTAGGCTTTCGTGCCGTAGAGGAGCCACACATGTTCGTATTTTCCGCTGTCAATGGCGTACCAGAGCACCGAGCGGAGGGGCGCCATCCCCAAGCCGCCCGCAACGAGGATCAGGTTGGAGCCTTCCATCATCTCCATGGGGAAGCCGTTCCCGTAGGGCCCGCGGATTCCTACCACTTCCCCCTCTTTCATCCGGTGGATGAACCTCGTCATCCTGCCGACTTTTCTGATGCAGAGCTGGATGTA
>DRGF01000062.1 GCA_011050175.1 Thermococcus sp.
ATGCTCCGCCTCCACAGGATAAACCACCTTGTCCTCGTCGACGACAACCCGAGCTACAGGGGAATGGTTCAGAAGGTCAAGGACTACATCACCTGGGGAGAGATCGACGCCGAGACCCTCGCCAGGCTCATCAGGAAGAGGGGCAGGCTTATCGGTAACAGGCCGATTACCGACGAGTACGTCCAGGAGAAGCTCGGAATGACCATCGAGGAGTTCGCCAAGAAGGTCGTCGATGGCGAGATGAGGCTCACCGACCTCCCGAACATCAAGCCCGTCTTCAGGCTTCACCCGCCGAGGGGTGGCCTCAAGGGCAGCAAGAAGCGCAGCTTTAAGGAAGGCGGAGCCCTTGGCTACCGCGGCGAGAAGATAAACGACCTCATTGAGAGAATGCTCTGAGGTGGCGAGAGATGATAAGGAGAAAGAAGAAGGTTAGGAAGCTCCGCGGAAGTCACACTCACGGATGGGGCTGCAAGAAGAAGCACCGCGGCGGCGGTAGCAAGGGCGGTAAGGGAATGGCAGGAACCGGAAAGAGGAAGAACACCAAGTGGACCTGGACCATCAAGTACGCCCCGGACCACCTTGGTAAGAGGGGCTTCCACAGGCCCAAGGCCGTTCAGTACACCCCGAATGCCATAAACCTCAGCGACATAGACGAGAACCTTACCCTCTTCCTTGACATGGGCGTCGCCTACGAGGAGGAGGGGAAGATCATAGTCGACACCACCCAGCTCGGTGTTGACAAGGTTCTCGGAACCGGCAGACTCAGCAGGCCGATCGTTGTTAAGGCCTACTACGTTACCCCGAAGGCCGAGGAGAAGATCAAGGCCGTTGGCGGCGAGGTTCTCCTCGCCTGATTCCCCTTTAATTTAACTTTTGGCGGGTGTTAATCATGGGGTTCAGAAACGTAGTGTTTGCAATCGAAAGGTATTTCCCGGAGGTTGAGCGGCCCAAGAGACACGTGCCGCTTAAGGAAAAGTTCATGTGGACCGGTGTCGTTCTGCTACTGTACTTCGTTCTCGCAGAGATTCCACTATACGGAATTCCCCCCCACATTCAGGATTACTTTGCCACGCTCAGGTTCGTGCTTGCAGGAAGGAGCGGTTCCCTTCTGACCCTGGGTATTGGTCCAATCGTCACCGCGAGCATTATCATGCAGCTTCTCGTCGGTTCTGAAATAGTTCACCTCGATCTTTCAAATCACGAGGATAGGAGGTTTTACCAGGCCGCTCAGAAGCTGTTCGCTGTATTTATGAGCTTCTTCGAGGCGGCTATCTACGTATTTGCAGGTGCATTTGGTAAGATTGATACTGGAATCGGGGCGTTCCAGACAGTCACAACACCCGCCGGACAGGTTTATATCGGCCTGGGCTTAGGGGTACTCATAATACTCCAGCTTGGCCTTGCCTCAGTCATGCTCATACTCCTGGACGAGCTTGTCAGCAAGTGGGGAATAGGAAGCGGTATCAGTCTCTTCATCGCCGCAGGTGTTTCCCAGACGGTAATTACCCAGGCACTTAACCCCATGACGACCAGCCAGTACATGGACCCCGTCACTGGAGGTCCCGCCATAATCGGTGCCATCCCGGCGTTCATACAGCACCTGCTCCATGGGGACATAACCGGGGGATTATACAGGGGTGCCCTGCCTGACATAATGGACGTCCTTGCCACCATAGTGGTGTTCCTCGTGGTCGTCTACATCGAGAGCATGCGCGTTGAGATACCCCTCAGCTACGGCCGCGTCACCGTCCGCGGAAGGTATCCGATAAGGTTCATGTACGTCAGCAACATTCCGATAATCCTTACCTTTGCCCTCTACTCCAACATCCAGCTCTGGGCCAGGCTCCTCAACAACTTCGGCTACACCTGGCTTGGAACCTTCGACTCCAGCGGGAACCCCATAAGCGGATTCGTCACCTACCTCTACCCGCCGAGGGACATCTACCACGTCATAGCCGACCCTGGAAGGGCCCTCATCTATGCACTGCTGACGATATTCTGGGCGATCATATTCGGATTCCTGTGGGTCGAGCTGACGGGCCTCGACGCTAGGAGTGTGGCCAGACAGCTTCAGAGGGCGGGGCTGCAGATACCTGGATTCAGGCGCGACCCGAGGATACTGGAGAGGGTGCTCAGCAGGTACATTCCGTACGTTACCTTCTGGGGTTCGTTCACACTGGCGCTGGTAGCAGTGCTGGCGGACTTCCTGGGTGCCCTCGGTACCGGAACAGGAATCCTCCTTACGGTCGGTATCCTCTACAGGCTCTACGAGGAAGTTGCAAGGGAGCAGGCCACGGAGATGTTCCCTGCACTCAGGAAGTTCTTTACGAAGTGAGTCCTTTCTTTTCTTTCACAAAACCTTTTAAACTCGGTCTTGTTACTTTCTCCAGAAACCTTCCTGGGTGAGCACGATGCCGTTTGTTGTCATGATAACAGGAATTCCAGGGGTGGGAAAGAGCACCATAACCAAGCTCGCACTTAAGAAGTCCCGGGCCAAGTTCAGGCTCGTCAACTTCGGAGACCTTATGTTTGACGAAGCGGTTAGGGCAGGCCTGGTGAAGCACAGGGATGAGATGAGGAAGCTGAACCCGGACGTCCAGAAGGAGCTTCAGATGAAGGCTGCGAGAAAGATAGTGGAGATGTCCCAGCATGAGCCGGTCCTGATCGACACCCACGCGACGATAAGGACGCCGGTGGGCTATCTCCTTGGTTTCCCCAGGGAGGTTATTGAGGTCATAAACCCCAACTTCATCGTCATAATAGAGGCGGCGCCGAGTGAGATACTTGGAAGGCGGCTGCGTGACCTGAAGCGCGATCGTGATGTGGAGACAGAGGAACAGATACAGAGACACCAGGATTTGAACCGTGCCGCCGCAGTCAGCTACGCGATGCACTCCAACGCGCTTATAAAGATAATCGAAAATCATGAGGATAAGGGCCTCCAGGAGGCCGTTAACGAGCTTGTTGAAGTACTAGATTTGGCGGTGGGAGAATATGATTGAGGGAATATACGCGTTCCTTGACAGCATCTTTGGGCCGATGATACAGGCCTACCACCCGATATGGGTAGTTACCGTGTCGGGGATAATCCTGGGTTCCTTCTTCACCCTACTTAACTACATCCTCGTTGACCAGGAAAAGATCAAGAGGCTTCAGAAGAAGAGCAAGGAGTTCCAGAAGAAGTACAAGGAAGCCCAGGCTGCGAAGGATGAGAAGAAGCTCAGGAAGCTCCAGCAGGAGCAGATGGAACTAATGAAGCTCCAGAGCGAGGTCATGAAGGACCAGATGTTCAAGGTTACCCTCCTGACGCTGCCGATATTCTGGATATTCTTCGGCTGGCTCAGGAGATGGTATATGGAGGTTGGCATAGTGAAGTCACCCTTTAACTTTGTCCTCTTCGGCTGGTTCCACGGCCTCTATCACTCGGGGCTTCCGGCCAACGAGCTCGGTTACGTTGGATGGTACATCATGACGTCCATGATAACCGGCTACGTTCTCAGGAAGCTCCTCGATATGGGTTAAATTTAAAAACGATTTCCTGAAAGGAAAGGCGAGGTGAGAGTAATGAAGCCGATGTACAGGTCAAGGTCATGGAGAAGGAAGTACGTCAGGACCCCTGGCGGAAGGACCGTCGTCCACTTCGAGAGGAAGAAGCCCAAGGTCGCCCACTGCGCCATGTGCGGCAGGCCGCTCAACGGTTTCCCGCGCGGCAGGCCCAGCGAACTCAGGAAGCTCCCGAAGACCGCCAAGAGGCCGGAGAGGCCCTACCCGAACCTCTGCCCGAGCTGCATGAGGAAGGTCATGAAGGCCCAGATCAGGGCTGGTATAGCCCTCTGATTTCGGACGAGGTGCTGATATGCCAAGGGGCTGCCTCGTTATAACCGTCAGCGGCCTGGCAGGCTCGGGAACGACCACCCTCTGCCGTAACCTCTCCAAGCACTACGGGTTCAAGCACATCTACGCCGGCCTGATCTTCCGGCAGATGGCCAAGGAGATGGGCATGACACTTGAGGAGTTCCAGAAGTACGCTGAGCTCCACCCCGAGATAGACCGCGAGGTGGACAGGAGGCAGGTTGAGGCAGCCAATGAGTGCAACGTCGTTATTGAGGGCCGCCTCGCCGGCTGGATGGTCAAGAATGCTGATCTGAAGATATGGCTCGACGCTCCGATAATGGAGCGCGCAAAGCGCGTTGCCCGCCGTGAGGGGGTCTCCGTCGAGGAGGCCTTTGTTGAAATTGCCGAGCGCGAGAAGGGCAACAGGAAAAGGTATTTAAACCTCTATGGAATTGACATCGACGACAAGTCGATTTACGACTTGATAATCAACACCGCCCACTGGGATCCCGATGGGGTCTTCGCGATTGTGAAGGCCGCCATCGACCACCTATACCCCGACGGTGACGCGGGGTCGGGTGCAAACCCGGGCAACAAAAAATGAGGAGGTGGGATGAATGCCAGCTATGGAAGTCGGAAGGCTTGCCGTTATAATCGCCGGAAGGAGGGCTGGAGAGAAGGTCGTCGTCGTTGACGTCATCGACAAGAACTTCGTCCTCGTTACCGGCGCTGGCCTCAACAAGGTCAAGCGCAGGAGGATGAACGTCAAGCACCTCGAGCCTCTTCCGGAGAAGGTCAACATCGAGAGGGGCGCCGACGACGAGGCCGTCAAGGCCGCCCTTGAGCAGGCTGGACTCAGCCTTTGAATGAGTCGTTGAGGCCTTCGGGCCTCTCCCTTACTTCCCACGCTTTTGGACTTTTGTCTCTCTGAGGGACTTTTCAAAAGGGCCTGCAGGTTCTGGGGTTGCTTTTCACACCTGTTTGAACACCAAGCTCAGGTTTATAAGGTGCTCCCACGAACTTAGGACGATAACGATCATCGGTGATGCTCATGGCGAGGGACGAAGTGAGGAGAATCCTTCCCGCTGACATAAAGAGGGAGGTTCTTGTTAAGGACGAGAAGGCCGAGACGAACCCCAAGTGGGGCTTTCCCCCCGAGAAGAGGCCCATGGAGATGCACATGCAGTTCGGCATAATAAACCTCGACAAGCCCCCCGGCCCAACCAGCCACGAGGTTGTTGCGTGGATTAAGAAGCTCTTCGACCTCAGCAAGGCGGGCCACGGTGGAACCCTTGACCCCAAGGTCAGCGG
>DRGF01000013.1 GCA_011050175.1 Thermococcus sp.
GTTCTCGGGAAGCCCGTGCCTTGGAAAGGGCGATTGGGTAAAGGTCTACGGCCGCACTCTCGGCGACTGCATTATCGCCAGCGCCATCGAAACTGGGAGGGCCGTTTTCACGACGGAGGAATGAAAATGTCCCCCCTCGACCTTTTCATCGAGGCTGGAAACCTGAAAAAACTCCCCAGAACAGGTTGGCTCCTTCGAGGCGTTTCAAACCCCGAGAGCATAGCCGACCACAGCTACCGCGTTGCCCTGATAACTCTCTTCCTGGCCGACGAGCTGAAAGCGAAGGGCGTTGAAATAGACGTTGAGCGGGCCCTCAAGATAGCCCTCCTCCACGACCTCGCCGAGGCAAGGGTTACAGACATACCCCTGACGGCGCAGTACTACCTCGACAAGGGCAGGGCCGAGAAGAAGGCCGCGATGGAGCTCTTCATAAAGACCCCAAACCCGAAGGAGTACTTCAGGCTCTGGCGCGAGTACGAGGAGGGACTCAGTCTGGAGGGCAGGCTCGTGAAGTTCGCGGACAAGCTGGAAATGCTGATCCAGGCGCTCGAATACGAAAAAGCTGGCTTCAGGAACCTCGACGAGTTCTGGGGCACGCTGGACTCCCTCCGGGAGAGCGAGTTCTACGAGCACTTCCGGGAGCTCGTTGAGGAGCTCGCGGAGCTGAGAAAACAAAACTGTTAACGTTAACTCTCTTGTTTTCTCAAAACGTTTAAATATTTGCCTCTGTTTATTTTCCCGGTGGCTATAATGGACTGGAAAAGCGTCCCTCTAATTGCGCTCATCCTGGTTGCGGTTGTTGCGGCGGGCTGTATAAACGGCTCTGAGGGCTCGGAGCTTAAAGAAGCGACACTGGTTGTCTTCCACGCTGGTTCTCTGAGCGTACCGTTCCAGCAGCTCGAGAAGGAGTTCTTGGAGTACGCGGAGGAAAACCTCGGCTACAGAGTAACCTTCCAGGACGAGGCCAGCGGTAGCGTTGCGGCAGTGAGGAAGGTCACTGACTTGGGCAAGAATGCCGACGTGGTTGGCGTCGCGGACTACACGCTCATCCCTCAGCTCATGATGCCAGACTACACTGACTTCTACGTCCTCTTTGCCACCAACGAGATAGTCATTGCGTTCACCGAACACAGCAAGTACGCCGAGGAGATGAAGGCCCACCCCGAGAGGTGGTACGAGATACTGGCGAGGGAAGACGTCTCCTTCGGCTTCTCCGACCCGAACCAGGACCCCTGCGGCTACCGCTCGGTAATGGTCATGAAGCTGGCCGATTATTACTACGACAAACCGATATTCGAGACCCTCGTCGAGAAGAACACGAACATATACTTCAACGGGAGCGCCGTGGTCGCCCCCAAAGACATCCAGATAAAGAACGACAGAGTCGTGATAAGGCCCAAGGAGACAGATTTAACCGGCCTCGTCGAGAGCAGGAGCCTCGACTACTTCTTCATCTACAAGAGCGTGGCCGAGCAGCACAATCTAAGTTACATTACCCTACCGGACGAGATAAACCTCAGGGACTTCAACAGGGCCGACTTCTACGGAAAGGTCAGCGTCTACATAGGTTCCACAAGCAAAGTAATCCAGGCAAAGCCCATCGTTTACGGCGTCACCGTCCCGAAGGATGCACCCAACAGGGAGCTGGGGATGGAGTTCCTCCGCTTCATGCTGGGCGAAAACGGCAGGCGGGTCTTCCAGGAGAACCACCAGGACTTCATCTGGCCGCCGGTGGCGTTCGGCAACGTCCCGGAGGAGATTGGGGATATTGTTAAAGTCGAGGGGTGAGGTTTTTATCCTCCCTCTCCAACTTTAGGGGGATTACCATGGGGACGAGGCGCGACTACACGCTCTACTTTTTCGCCGCGGTCGGGAGCTTCCTGGTGGTTTACATAGCCCTGCCGCTGGTTGTCATACTGCTCAAACAGGCCTCCGACTTGGGCATGCTCGTTAAGACACTCCACGATACCTACGTTCTGGAAGCTCTCAGGAACTCCCTCATCACGGCGACGGCCACTGCCTTGATCGCCCTCTTCTTTGGCGTCCCCCTGGGCTACGTCCTCGCGAGGAAAGATTTTCCCGGAAAAAGCATCGTCCAGGCTCTCGTTGATGTCCCTATAGTCATTCCGCACTCCGTCGTCGGAATAATGCTCCTCGTCACATTTTCGAGTGCAATCCTCGACAGCTACACGGGGATAATAGCCGCCATGCTCTTTGTCTCTGCACCGTTCACGATAAACGCCGCTCGCGACGGCTTTCTGGCGGTTGATGAGGGGCTGGAGCACGTTGCCAGAACCCTCGGCGCCTCCCGCCTGAGGGCGTTCTTCTCGGTGGCGCTCCCGATGGCGTTTCCGGCCATAGCGAGCGGGGTCATAATGACGTGGGCCAGGGCAATAAGCGAGGTGGGTGCGATACTCATCGTAGCGTACTACCCCAAGACGGCCCAGGTTCTCGTCATGGAGTACTTCAACAACTATGGCCTGAGGGCTTCGAGGCCGATTTCCGTTGTCCTCATCGTAATGAGCCTTACCGTCTTCGTCATTCTGCGCTGGCTCGTGGGGAGGAAGGCCAATGCTTGAGGTGAAATCCGTTTCCAGGGACTGGAAGGAGTTCCGGCTGAGGGGGATAAACTTCGATGTGAAAGCTGGAGAGCACTTCATAATCCTCGGGCCGAGCGGGGCGGGAAAGACGGTGCTCCTTGAGATAATAGCGGGCATAATCGAGCCGGACTCAGGGAAGGTGATCCTCAACGGCGAGGACATAACCCACTGGCCCCCCGAGAGGCGCGGTCTCGCGTACATCCCCCAGAACTACGCCCTCTTTCCCCACATGAGCGTCTTCGACAACATAGCCTTCGGGCTCAGGCTCAGGAAGCTCCCAAAGGCGGAAATCGAGAGGAAGGTCAGGGAAATAGCCGGGGTTCTGGGCATAGAGCACCTCCTCAACAGAAAGCCAAAGACCCTGAGCGGAGGCGAGAGCCAGCGCGTGGCCATAGCCAGGGCCCTCGTTGTCGAGCCGGAGCTCCTGCTCATGGACGAGCCCTTCGCGAACCTCGACGTGCAGACCCGCTCCAGGCTCATCGGCGAGATGAAGCGCTGGAGGGAAGAGATTGGCTTCACGGCTCTGCACGTTACCCACTCCTTTGAGGAGGCGGTGAGCCTGGGCGACAGGGTTGGCGTGATGCTCAACGGCAGGCTCGTCCAGGTCGGGAGTGTGAGGGAAGTCTTCTCCAAACCTGCAAGAGAGGATGTGGCACGATTCCTCGGCTTCGAGAACATAATCGAGGGCACCGCCGAGGGAAGGAAGCTGAGGGCGAACGGCGTTGAAATTGAACTGCCAGTGGAGGCGAGCGGAAGGGTCCGCGTCGGCCTGAGGCCGGAGGACATCATCCTCTCCCTCGAGCCCATCAGAACGTCCGCGAGGAACGAGTTTAAAGCAACGGTCGAGTCGGTGGAAGAGCTCGGCCCGCTCGTAAGGGTTCATCTGAGAATCGGCAATCTGTATCTAAGGGCGTTCATAACCCGCTCCTCGATGCTGGAGATGGGGATAACAAAAGGAAGAGAAGTTTACGTCAGCTTCAAGGCGAGCGCGCTGCACGTGTTTTAGTGCCACTGAATTTTGAAAAATCCGTGGTTATTTGCTTTTGTTATCTCTATACGCGTCTGCCGCCGGGCCGGTGTTGTCACGTTTCAGGTTCCTTTTTGGTGTGTCCATTTCTCGTATGTAAAAGAACTGGAAAATGGGAGCCATCATGTCCCGTGCTCCCAGCTCTCAAGGTATTCCCTCTGCTCTTCGGTGAGCTCCTCAATCTTTATCCCCATCGAGGCGAGCTTGATCCGAGCTACCATCTCGTCAATCTCCCTCGGGAGCACGTAGACCTTTGGCTCGAGCTTCCCGCGGTTGTTGAGTATGTACTCGGCCGCCTTTGCCTGGAGGGCGAAGCTCATGTCCATAATCTCCGCGGGGTGTCCGTCGGCGGCCGCTAAGTTGACGAGCCTTCCGTCGGCGAGGAGGTAGAGCCTCCTTCCGTCCGCGAGCCTGTACTCCCTTATGTTCGGCCTCGGCTCGTTTATCTCCACTGCGAGGCTCTCAAGGTCGGGCTTCCATATCTCGACGTCGAAGTGGCCCGCGTTCGCCATTATCGCGCCGTCCTTCATCAGCTCGAAATGCTCCCTGCGGATGCACTTGATGTTGCCGGTTGAGGTGACGAAGATGTCGCCGACTTTGGCGGCCTCCTTCATGTCCATTACCAGGAAGCCGTCCATCCTTGCCTCTAACGCTCTAATCGGGTCAACCTCGACGACTATGACGGTCGCACCCAGTCCGCGAGCGCGCATCGCTATGCCCCTTCCGCACCAGCCGTAGCCCACAACGACGACGTTCTTGCCGGCAACGAGCAGGTTGGTCGTCCTCAGGATTCCGTCCCAGGTTGACTGGCCCGTGCCGTAGCGGTTGTCGAAGAGGTACTTGGTGTAGGAGTCGTTCACGGCTATTATCGGGAACTTCAGAACGCCGTCCTTCTCCATGGCGCGGAGCCTTATCACTCCCGTCGTCGTCTCCTCGCTTGCGCCCCAGATTTCGTCTATCAGCTCGGGCCTCTCCTTCAGCACCGTCGAGACCATGTCCGCGCCGTCGTCTATTATAATGTTGGGCCTTATGTCGAGGGCCCTGTGCATAAACTCGTAGTACTGCTCCCTGTCCTCCCCTCTGATCGCGTAGACCTTAACGCCGGCCTTGGCCAGAGCGGCAACGACGTCGTCCTGCGTCGAGAGGGGATTGCTGGCGGCGGCAGAAACCTCCGCACCCGCGGCCTTGAGAGTGAGGAGCAGAAAAGCGGTCTTCATCTCGAGGTGCAGCGTCGTCGCGATTCTAACGCCCTTGAAGGGTTTCTTCTCCTCGAACTCCTTCCTTATCGTCTGGAGAACCGGCATGAAGCGCGAGACCCAGTCTATCTTCTTCTCGCCGCTGGGGGCGAGCGAGATGTCCTTAACGCAGTAATCCTTCGTGCAGTCCATCGTAATCACCGCAGGGTTTTTAATTAAAGACGTTAAAAATTGATTGGTGTCGCCATGATAATTGACCTCTCTCACTCCCTCTCGGAGAGCACCCCCGTTTA
>DRGF01000170.1 GCA_011050175.1 Thermococcus sp.
AAATCAGTGAACAGCTTCCCCAACCAGGGGATGCGCTCCATAACGTCCATCTGGCGGAGTGCCAGCCAAAGGGATGCCTGGTTGCTCGTGACGACGGGGATGCCGAGGTCTTCCTCGAGGGGCTCGATTATCTCGAAAGTTCTAAGGTTGGTGCAGCTGATGAAAATTGCGTCGGCCTCCTCCACGAAGGTGGCCTTGGCCAGTCTGTACGCCTCGTATGGTTCGAGCTTCCCGATCTGGGTGTTGTCCTCTATTCCAAGCCCCCTGATGTCCAGAACCTCAAAGTCGTTGGCCTCGAGGAACTCCCTCTCGCGCTGGTTTATCTCGTCAGTGTAGGGGGTTATTACCAGTATTGAGTGGGCGTCGAGTATCTTAAGGGCCTCAACGATCGCTGTGCTGGTGCTGACGACGGGAACGTTCACTTCTTCCTCGATATTGGCTTCGATCTCTTTTTCGTAGTCCTTTCCACCGATGAATGAGCCGCTCGTGCACCCGTAGAGGATGAGCTCAACGCCCGCGTCACGCAGAAGCTTGGCGCTCTCAATGGCCATGGCGTTCATCTTGACAAGTTCGTCCTCTGTGACGTTCTTCAGCGGAACTCTGGCCGTGTGAAGCGATACCCCTTCCGGGAGCGCGGAGTGAAGCTCCATCTCCATGGTGGTGTTCGATGAGGGAACAATAAGACCAAGTCTGCCTCTCCATCCGTACATGTTTTCACCTTATGTAAAATACCCGGGGACTCTCTTAAACCTTTGGTCCGAAGGGCATATCTCCCTTTGAGAATGGAAAAAGAGAGCAAAAAAGCTCAGTCCCTGGAAGTGGGTAGGAACGGAATGAGCCAGCCAACGAAGCTATCTACACTCCTTGTTTGGATGTAAAGTGTCCCCGTGCCGTGGAACTCTGCAACAAGCCCTTCGCCACTGAGGAGCGTGCTTTTTAACCCTCCGACCCGTTTTATCTTAAAATCAAGGCCCTCCGTGAAGGCGACCAGGTGTCCGGTGTCTATGATGAACCTCTCGTTTCTGAGCTCTTTCTTGTATATCCCTCCAAAGCTCGAAATAAACACCGTTCCTTCCCCGCTCAGCTTGAGCAGGAATATGCCCTCCCGTGAGAAGAACGTTTTTGCACCGCCAAACTTGGTGTCAATGTCTATGTTTTCAGAACTCGCTAAAAACGCCCCGCTCTGAGCGTATAAGGTTCCCTTCAGTTCCAGCGCTTCTATGTCGCCCATGTACGGCGGCGCCAGACCAATGCTGCCTTTGCCCCCTCTGGCTCTGAAGGTGTTCACAAATATGCTCTCCCCTCCGAGCATTGACCTCTTCAGGGCCTTAAAGACCCCTCCAGTCTTTGTTTCCACTTCTATATTCGGGCTCATGTGGACCATCGCGCCAGGTTCTGCCTTAATGGCCTCGCCATCTTCCAGTTCCACTTCGACCAAGCTAAAACTCGGCCTTTGAATAATTTCGTATATCATTCGATCACACCAAAAGGAATTGGTTGTCTAAGTATATAGTCCTTTGTGTTTTGTGAGAACAGAATGCCGGAGACGGAATAAAGAGAAGAATTTTGTAATTGATTGGGCACTTAAAGGCCAGAAAAGCGTCATTGCCGGGACTTCCTGACTATTTCCACTTCACCCTTTATCTTCTCCGCTCCCACCGTGTTGAAGACGGTTCCATACTTTTCGGCGAGCTCTTTGACGCGGAGTATCTTCTTTTCAGGCTCGTTCGTCACGATGCGAACTTTGTAGGTAATCTCCTTCAGCCGGGGCTCTTCTTGATCCTTCCACCCCGGGACGGTTATCTCCATGCCCTCAACGTTAAGGTGCATCTTCTTTATGAGCCTGCCCCAGTTCGCGGTTAGACAGCCGCCTATCGCAGCGAGCAGGTACTCGGTCGGGTTTGGCCCGGCGTTGTGGCCGTCCGTGTTCGTGTCTATCCTGAAGGAGAACTCCCTGACCCTGGCCTCGCTCCCAACGTTGCCGTCCCATTCGAGTTCGGCCCTGTACTCAAGGCGCGTCATCTCAATCCCTTCCTATAATAATAAATCACGCTTCAACATAAACCCTTTGCATGCAGACATCACGAAGGAAAAGGCCACGCTTGAGGGAAATGTCTGGATAACAAAAGAGAACAGATAACGGAGAAGTCATCATGATTCTCCGAAGTAGCTTATGGCCCCAGCAGGGCATATTCTCTGGCAGCCCCTGCAGAACTCCACACAGTTCTCTGGATTGACAACTTTGGGCTTTCCGGTGTCGGAAACCTCGTATACTTCGTGGGGGCAGAAGTTAACGCACGTCAAGCACCCGGTGCACTTTTCGTAGTCTATTATCGGATACCAGTTCTTCGCCATTTTCATTCCTCCTGTTCTCCGCCCATAGCTTTATCTATAGCTTTGATGGCCTCTTCGGTGGTCATGTTTCTGATTTCAATCCCGACGAACTTGTTTTCATCGAATCCAAGTTCGTTGAATGTCCATCCAAACATCTTCTTCTGCATCACAGGGTCGCAGCCGGCCACGAAGAGCCTCTCTATGTCGTTTCCGTTTTTCAGTAAAGCCCTCCAGAAGTTGTCGCCGTCGGTGGCGCAGAGCTGCGGGTGCAGTGCCACGAAGTCGACCTTTTTTTCCCTTCTAAAGTGGTTGAGGATTTCAAAAACGTTCATTTTCTGGAAAGAGGGGCAGGTTCCCTGGCAGACGCACAGGATCAGGCCTTTCATTTGGCATCACCACAATATATGAAATTTTTTTCATTTAAAAAGTTTTTCAAATGTGTGAGTTATCAACTCGTAGCTTGATTGGACGGTGTTACATTTTTCTTTTGAAAGCCTCGCCGTTCACGGCGGGGATGCGGTAAACCACCCAACCGGTCTTCAAACAGGAAAGCAAAACTATTTTAAAGCCTAAAATTCATACTATACTTTGAAATGAAGCGCTCAGTAACGGTAAAACTCCAGCCTTCAAAAGGACAGGAGAAAACCCCCAAAGAGTTAGCCGACACTGGAGCCAAAATCTGGAATAGGGTAAACTACTTGAGGAGACAACAATACTTCCAGGAGCAAATCGTGGACTTTAACAGCACAGAAAAGGCCATTTATGGGGAGTTTAAGAGAGAAATCGGTTCTGCAACAGTCCAGCAAATAGCGAGAAAGAACGCCGAAGCCTGGCGCTCATTCTTCTCCCTCCTGCGGAAGAAGAGAAATGGAGAACTCCCCAACTGGCTTAAACCAAAACCGCCAGACTATCTCAAAGAAGACGAGAGGAGGAAACCCTTAATCGTCCTCAGGAACGACCAGTACAAGATTGACGGGAACAAGCTTATTCTCAAAGGCCTCGGCAAGTTTAAACGCCTCGAAGTCCAGTTTAAAGGTAGAATTCACCTGAAGGGCAAGCAGGGACGGTTAGAGATAACCTACGACCCTGTTAGACGGAAATGGCATGTTCACGTCAGCCTTACTGTCGAGGAGAAACTTGAGGGTAAGGAATGGGTAAGCGTTCCAAGAACTCCAAAGGGAAGCCTCTCGGCTGGCATTGACTTGGGAGTGAATAATCTCATGGCCGTTTATTTGGAGAATTGTGAAAGCTTTCTCGTGAATGGAAGACCGCTCAAGAGTATTGACTTCTACTGGAGAAGAAAAATCGCCGAGTATCAGTCGAAACTTAACAAGTCAGGAGCTAAGGCGAGTAGGAAGCTTAAGAGAATGCACGAGAAGGCGAAACTTCAGGCAAAACACTACATTAACACTGCCGTGAGGCAGACTGTTAAGAAGCTCTACGATTTGGGAGTTTCGAGGATTGTCGTTGGTTATCCAAAGGGGATAGCTCGAAACTCTAACAAGGGCAAAAGGCAGAATTTTATTCTTTCCCACGTTTGGAGGTTTAATACGGTCATTAAACGTCTCACCGAGGTTGCAGAGGAGTATGGTATTCGTGTTGTGGTTGTTAATGAGGCTTTCACTTCTGAGACCTGCCCTGTTTGCGGGAAGCCCCATGAAGGGGCTCGTTTTGTTCGTGGACTTTATTCGTGTCCCGCAACGGGGCTTGTCTTCAACGCGGATTTAGTTGGAGCGTTTAATATTTTGAAGAAGGCTGTCAAAACCATAACCCCGAATCTGAGCGGTTTTTACGCTCAGAGGGCGGGTAATGGGGGCGAGACCGTCCCCGGGGGGCTGAAAGTCCGCTTTGAATTGGGCTTGAATGAAGCCCCTCAAACCTCTCCGTCCATAGTGAGGGGTTAATTCGTTGGAACCCTCGCCCTTCAGGGCGGGGAGGAGGTCAGATTTATAATAACGCGCCATAACAGGTAATATTTTTAAGAACTTACGCTAGGTGCTATTTGTAATGATGTAGGGAGGGATTTAAATGGTATACTATGCCCACGCCACTGACCCAGTCACGTTTGGCGTGTCTTTTATATTGTACTACGTGGCGATACCCGTCGCACTCCTGCTGTGGTTCTGGAAGTACTATGTTTATATACAAAAGGGGCAATACAAACTAAAACAGCTCGGTGTTCTGATATTGTTGGCCTTTATGGTGACGTCGTTTTCGGGTTTCAAGGTCATCGACCAGTATTTGTACCTACATTCGCCTGTGGAAAAAATGACCTGTTATTCGTCGTCGTGTGTTTTTTCTTCGCCGCTGATCACAGAGTACGGGTTTGCGAAGGAGGACTTTGAAGAGTTCGGCGTTCCCTCTTTGGGCTACATGAAAATCTACAGAATCTATGATACCGAGCTAAGTGCGAGCCTGTTGACTCCCAAGAAGTTGAACTACGTTGTCATAGCCAGGCCGCTGGTATTTATCCCCGTGACAGAACTTCACGTGTATGAGGTTTCGGAGGATAAGCGGCTCGTAAAAAAGAAGACGTTTTACCTGGTATGGCCAAAATCGCCCGGAAAGTTCCTTACCGAAAAGTTTGACGCCAAGTTCAGTGTTATGATACTGGACAGCAAATATTAGAGCACGAATTTTCAAATTTTATCATTTTTATCTTAATTATGAATATAACGTGCGTCACCGTTGCGAAGACGTGGGGAATAC
>DRGF01000139.1 GCA_011050175.1 Thermococcus sp.
CGCCTGACGGCCATTATGCCGTGCTTGGCCAGGTAGTGCTGAGCGAGGTCATCAATGCCCTTCTGGACGAAGAGGACGTTCGCACCGGTGGCGGCGATCTTCTCGACCATCTCCTGGAGCATCTTCTCCTCCTGCTCGAGGAAGCTCATGAGCTGGTCCGGGCTGGTGATGTTTATCTTGGCGTCGGTCTCGGTCTTCTTGACCTCGAGGGCCTCGTTGATGAGGGCGATCTTGGCACCCTCAACCCTCTTCGGCATCCTGGGGTGGACGCGCTCCTTGTCGATGACGACGCCGCGAACGAGCTCGCTCTCCTCAACGCTCTCGCCGGCCTTCTTCTCGATCTTGATGTTGTCGATGTCCACGGTGAACTTTCCGTCCTTCTTCTCGGCGACCTGCCTGACGGCGTCAACGGCGAGCCTGGCGAAGAGCTCCTTGTGGCTCTCGGCGTTCTTGCCGGTGATTGAGGTCATGGCTATCTTCATGAGGGTCTCATCGTCGTCCGGGGTGACCTCTATGGCGATGTCCCTGAGTATCTCCTGGGCCTTCTCGGCCGCCATGGTGTAACCCTTAACAATGATGCTCGGGTGAATGTTCTGGTCAAGAAGCTCCTCGGCCTTCCTGAGAAGCTCACCGGCAACCACAACAGCGGTGGTGGTGCCGTCTCCGGCCTCCTTGTCCTGAGTCTTAGCAACCTCAACCATCATCTTAGCGGCCGGGTGCTGAAGGTCTATCCTGTCGAGAATCGTGGCTCCATCGTTGGTGACAACCACGTCACCAAGGCTGTCGACGAGCATCTTGTCCATTCCCTTCGGGCCAAGGGTGGTCCTAACAGTCTCGGCAATAATCCTCGCGGCGAGAATGTTAAGCCTCTGAGCATCCCTACCAACGTACCTCTGAGTTCCCTCAGGCAGAATAACAACCGGCTGTCCGCTAAGCTGTGCCATTTAACATTCCTCCTATCAGATTGCTTTTTGCAGAAACGCTTCGTCAGCGCTCTATAAAAAGTTTTTGTTCAAAAATTTCAAAAAATCCGGATAAACTTGAACAAAAGACATAAACTCATTAGAAATGCGGAGGAAAAGGCTAAAACCTCGAGAACAAAGTGCCACCGGTGGGAGTGATGCAACCTGTAGTACATCCGCTTGCCCCCGAGGAAGCAATGAAGATTTTTGATGCAATAGAGGAGTACAACGTCGTGAGTGTTGACGTCCAAAACGCCGTTTCCCTTCTGGATGATATGATTGAGTCTGAGGCCAAAAAGCTCCAATACGCGCGCAGGGTCCTGAACAATGGAAACGTTGATAAGGCATTTTTCGTTGTACGGGGTAACGAGGGAATTTTGGTAATCAAGATGGAAAACGTCGTTGAAATAAGGGTCTCAGTTGGGGATTATCGCCGGCTGATCGAGGATCTTTCGCTGAACGTGGGGTGATTTCATGGAGCTGATAAAGCAGGGAGCGGAGGCGAAAATTTACCTCGCAGACTTTGAAGAGTATTTCGGAGCAGACCTCCTTCCGGGCGAGAGAGTAGTGGTGAAGCACCGCATTCCAAAGCGCTACAGGATAAAGGAGATAGACGAAAAGCTGAGAAAGGAGAGGACCGTCAGAGAGGCGAGGGTTCTCCACCGTGCCAAGGAGTTCGGCGTGAACTGCCCTTACGTCTATGAGGTCAACCTTCGAGATATGATCATCGTCATGGAGTTCATAAACGGCGAGAGGCTGAAGGAGCACCTTGAGAACGTCTCGATGGAAGAGAGGCTTTCCCTCTGCCGCGAGATCGGGAGGCAGATTGGAAGGCTCCACGAGGCGGGCATAGTCCACGGCGACCTGACAACCAGCAACATGATACTCAGGGAGGGAGAGGTTTACCTCATAGACTTCGGTCTGGCGGACTTCGACTCAACTCTGGAGGCGAGGGGCGTTGACCTGCACCTGCTCAGGCGCGCCATGGAGAGCACGCACTACACCTGGTTCGAGGAGGGGTTCAAGGCTGTTCTTGAGGGCTACGGCGGGGTTCTCGGCGAAAAAGCGAGAAGGGAAATCGAGGAGAAGATAGAGGAGATAGAAAGCAGAGGGAGGTACAGGGAGAGGGGCTGGCTCAAAGCTTGAACCTGTTGACCTTTTCCATGAGCTTTTGGACGACCTTCTCGAAGTCCGCAAGCGTTGCACTGACATCCTCCAGTGCAGAGGTCTGCTCCTCCGCGGCGGCACTGACCTCCTCTGCCGCTGCCGTTGTTTCTTCAGCGCTCGCGGCGAGGTTCTCAAGGAGGCGAAGGCCCTCGTCTATCTTTTCGCTCTCCTCAAGCACCTTGTTCTTTAGCTCGTTGGCCTTAACTTCCATCTCCTCCATGAGCCCGGCTATGTGTGTGAGGTAGGAAACGCTCTCCTTGAGAACTTCGGTTGAGTTGGATACAGTTTCCACGCTCTTACCAGTAACCTCAACGCTCTCCTGTATCTTCTCCATGATTTGGTTTACGATGTTGCGTATATCGTCGGCGGCATTTTTACTTTCCTCTGCAAGGTTCCTGATTTCCTCAGCGACAACGGCGAAACCTTTTCCGGCCTCACCGGCGCGGGCGGCTTCAATCGCCGCGTTTAGCGCCAAGAGGTTTGTCTGCTCTGCAATGCCCGTAATAACGTTGGTGATGTTGGTGATGTTCTTGCCCATCTCGGCGACGCCCTTAACGGTCTCCTCGATCATCAGCATCATGTTCCTTATCTCCTCGATCTGGCCAACTGCATCCTGTCCCTTCTGACCGCCCTCCCTAGCGAGTCCCACGACCTCGCTCATAGACCTCTCAAAGTCTTCCATGGTGTTTATGGTTTCCTTGCCTATTTCGTCTATGTAGCGCATAGTTTCAGTCATGCGGTTGATGTTTTCCTGTTCGCGCTGGGCCTCCATGCTAACTTGGTTGATGGCCTCGGCGACCTGGTTGATGGCATCACTAATCTGTTCAATGTTCTCCTTGATAACGGTGCTTCTCTCCTGAACGGTCTCTGCGGCATCCTTGACTGATGTAACCATCTCGTTTAAATTCTGACGCATTTTCTCTATTGTCTTTCTTATTTCCATCAAGTGTCCGCTAAGCTTTGTGTCCTCGATGGAGAGATCGCCCTCCGCAATTCTGTCAAGGATTTCGATGATGACATTAATCTGTTCCTCTACCTCCCTGCGGTACTGATCGACTTCAGGAGGAATCTTGGCTTTTCCTGCTATGTTCCGCGTCAGCATTATTCCGGCGCCAACACCGAAGATACCCCCCATCAGACCAGCGATTGGACCTGCCAGAAAAGCGGGCACTATAGTCAGACCGAAGGCCAAAACTGGTGATGCTATGAGCGCTCTCTTCTCGTCCATGGCTCATCCCCCCGAGGGGTCGCGCGTTAAAAATACTTAAAGCTTTCTAATCAAATGGAGTAAGAACATAACGCCAAAAAAGTGTAGTAACTACCTACACAAGGACTTACACACTCCGCCCGAAAGATGTCAGAACATTCTCGTATATCTCCCGGTCTTTTCCTTTCGACATCCTTGCAAGCCTTTCCACTATGAGCTCCGGCGTGCTCCTTCCGAGCCTTCCAAAGGCCGGCTGTCTGTCAACTATCAGGTTGAGCTTCTCGTCCAGCCCCTTGGCCTCTATTCCATCGACCCTCGCAAAGGGAAGCTCTTCCCTGAGGTCTTCTCCCAGATGTGAGACTATGACGACGTAGAAGCCTTTTTCGTGGGCCACTTTGAGGAGCTCGCCGATTATCTTCACCGCCGCGCCGGGCTCGGTTATGGCCTCGAACTCGTCTATGAGGATGAGCTTCCTGCCCTCTCCGCGGAGGGCCCTGACAAACGACCGCAGGGCGGTCTCGAAGGCGCCGGCACCGTAGACGCTCCTCTTCCGCCTGAAGAAGAACAGCTCATCGAGCGGCTCTACCCAGGCCTTTTCAGCCGGGGCTGGGAACCCCATGTGGGCGAGGAGTGCTATCTGCGTGATAAGCTCCAGGAGGCTGGTCTTTCCACCGCTGTTGGCACCGGTGAGGATGACCACCCTCTCGCCGCGTATGTTCTCGGCCCCCGGGACGGGGAATTCAGCGGGAATTTTCCCGACGGCGTAGCTTACAGGCTGGGGGTTCTCTATGAAGAGGTGGCGCCCGTTCACGAACGCTATTCCCCCCTCCCAGAGCTCGGGGAAGGAAAAGCCCTCCGTGAAGTCCTTTACCGCCAGCAGGAAGTCAAGCTCCTGGACGCGGCCGAGCTCTTCCCTGAGCCTGGGTAGGAGAAGCATTATTTTCTCAAGCACCTCTCTGCTCTTGAGGTACATCTCGACCCTGAGCTCCCTTTCAAGCTCGGCGCGGAGCATCTCTATTTTCTCCGGCGGGATTGCCACGGGGTACAGCTCCTCCCTGGAGAAGAGTTCAACGGTGACGCCAAACTTTTTGCTCAGCTCGTTCTCGGCCTTGTTTATTAAGTCCAGAATCTCGCCCTCAACCTCGCCGAAATGCCTGAATATGGCCTCGTAGTTCCCGGCCTTGAGCTCCCCGAGGAAGTCAAGCAGGTCCCTCCCGCTCAGCGTCAGGCTGAACTTCTCAAGCTTCCCGGCTATCTCCTCGTTAAGCTCGCGCTCTTTCTCAACAACCAGCTCCTCAAGGCCGTCGAGAAGCTTCCGCTTTTCCATAACCTCCTCGAGACCCTCCAGCTCGCGGAGTATCTCCTCGGCGACACTTCCCTCCCCAATCAGCTCGCCGATTCTGGACAGCGCCTCAAGCGTCCCCCGGTTCTCCCACAGGGGCAGGATATAAAGCTCCGGGGCTATCTGGGACGGCGTCAGCTCGACCTCAATCCCGTAACCAACGGTGCTGAGGACGAGGGGATAGTCTTCACTGCCCTCCAGACCCGTCGAGACCTCACAGAGCCCCAGGCTTTGGGCCCTTTCGAGCTCGCTTTCGTCAACTATCAGAACCCTGTCGTGGAGGAAGTCGCGCCTGA
>DRGF01000024.1 GCA_011050175.1 Thermococcus sp.
CACGACCCCAAGTACCGGAAGAGATACGCCGAGTTCCTCAAGTTCGACTTCCCGAGGATTCCGCTGTACGACAGGGAGACCTTCGAGAAGTACAGAGAAATCGGCGAGGCGCTGGTGAAGCTCCACCTGATGAAGGTTGACTTCCCAATCGAGCCCAAGCTAGCCGGCGATGACCTCACCGTCGAGAAGGTCAAGTACGACGGCAGAGACTGCGTGGCGATTAACAAGACCACCAAGCTCTGCGGAATTCCGCCAGAGGTCTGGGAGTACACGATAGGCGGCTACCGCGTTATAGAGAAGTACCTCAAGGGCAGGAAGGGGAGGAAGCTGAGCCTCGAAGAGCTTGAGCACATTTACAGGGTAGTGGAAATCCTGAAGAGGACGATTGAGCTCGTGAAGGAGCTTGAGAAAATAGAACCTAAACTCTAACTTTCTTCCCTTCTCCGGGGATATGCTTCAATCATTCTTCCCCTTCTCCACTCAGCGCCTCTTCAATTCCTTTCTCCGTTATCCTGAAGTAAACCATACCCCCCTCCGGCCTGAAGCGATGCCTTTCCAGGACTGCCACCCTAAGGCCGGGAGTGTTCAGCCTGTCCAGCCGGAGGATGTCCTTCGTCCTGTAGTTGAGTGTGTGCTCGGCGACCGGCTTCATTCTCTCGCTCCTGCTGTCGAAGTGGACCTGATTGATGATTATCACTGGGATGTTGTTCTTTCTCGCTATCCAGAGGAGCACCTGGAGCTGCTTGCCGAGCTCGGCGCTCAGGCCCCGCCGGTTCTCCTCGACACGGTAGTGTGCTGTTATTGAATCAACGACAACGAGTGAGAACGTCCTGTCAACGACCTTCTTCAGGCCCCCGATCGAGCGGCGCTGCTCCTTAAAATCAGAGGGGGTGAACAGAATGAAGCGCTGGAGGGCTTCCTCCGGGTCGAGCCCCCTCGCGGCCGCCATCTGGGTCAGCCTCTCCGGGGAGAATCCGCCCTCGGTGTCGATGTAGGCGACCGTTCCACCGCTGAGAAGGCCCACCTGAACCGCCAGTGTCGTCTTCCCGGTGGCGAAGCCCCCGTAAATCTGGGTCAGGACGCCGGGGGCGATGCCCCCGCCCAGAAGCTCATCAAGTGATTTGACCCCCGTTGAGAGCATCCGCTTCACCGCTAAAGGGTGAACTCTTCGTAGAGTTTGAGGGGCCTGACGAGGGTCCAGATACGTTTCTTCTGGAGTTCCTCCCTGAGCTTCTCCGGGCTACCGTCCCCATAGACACCGTAGTGCATTGGTATGACGAGACGGGGGCGCACGTCCTCGACAATGTGTGCCGCCTCGCGTTCGTTGGCCGTTGAGCGGCCGCTTATCGGCACCAGGAGAACGTCCACCTTTCCACGGAGCTTCTGAAGGGCCGGTGTGGAGTACGTGTCCCCTGCGTGGAAGAGGGTCTTGTCCCCCTCTATCAGGTAGCCAAGGGGGTACTGGCTCGAGGGGTGCTCCATGTAGAACGCGGTCACCTTAACCCCGTTTTCGAGTTCGATGGTCTGGCCGTCCTCTATCTCCATAGCCTTCGTCACACCGTCGCTGATGGCCATAAGATACACTGGCTTTGGCCCGATAACGGTTGCGTCGCGGAGCCGCGAGAGAAGTTCCACCTTACCGTAGTGGTCGCTGTGCTCGTGTGTTATCAATATGTAGTCAACCTCTCCTATCTTGTCATCGTCTACCTCTGGATACGGGTCGATAAGGAGTCTCACACCGTTGGTCTCGACCCAAAAGCACGCGTGTCCATACCAGATAATCTTCATAGTCAGTACCTCCTTTGTCACGGATTCGGTGAAGTGGACTTAAAGTTTTTCGTTTGTCCATCCAAGACGTTGGTTTTATAAGCTGGGAGTGCGTTCTCTCCCTGATGACGGTAGGAGTTGAAGCCCGGAAAAAAGGCTTAATAGTGAGGGAGCCCTACGCGACGCTTATCGTCGAGGGTAAAAAGGTCTGGGAGATACGAAAGTCCCGCACGAAGGTGAGAGGCGAGATACTGATTCTGAACAGAGGAAACGCTCTGGGAAAGGCTGAGCTGGTCGAGGTTCTGGGCCCGTTCACGCCCGAAGAGCTTGCTGAGCACAGGGACAAACACCTCGCCGACCCCGAGTTCCTCAGGGGGTATTCAAATGGAAAGCCCCTGTATGCCTGGGTTCTCCGCAACGCAGAGAAGTTCAGGGAACCGGTTAAGGTAAACATCGCTAAGGGGGCCCAGGTGTGGGCGAACGTGGTGATGCTGGATGAGAAATAGGCACATAATAATTCCTCCCGTTTCACTTCCCATTCTCTTGGTTATTGGGATTCTTTTTGTTATTGTCTTTGTGTTCTTCTCCAGTATAGTTATGGCCGCTTTCGGGAAGCTGGGAATCCCCCCGGACGTTGCGTATGCGCTCTTCATCTTCGCGCTTGTGGGGAGTTTTCTGAACATACCGATCGCGGAGGAAACGTCCTACGAGCCCGTCTTGAGGGTGAGGGAGGTCCGGTTCTTTGGAATAAGTTACCCAGTTCCGTTCTTTGACTGGGCGGAAAGGCGCGTAATCATCGCCATAAACGTGGGAGGGGCCCTCGTCCCCGTAAGCGTGAGCGTCTATGAGATATTCAGGATGGTGCACTTCGGCCAGTGGGGACTTCTCTTCAACACTTTCCTCGCGGTCATCATAGCTTCACTCTTCAGCCATGCCGTTGCCAGACCTGTCAGGGGTCTTGGGGTTGCCATGCCGACGTTTCTGCCGCCTATAATAGCGGTCATGTTGGGATGGCTCCTGGGGGACGGCAATCCGAACGCAGTTGCCTACATCAGCGGGACTCTCGGTGTCCTTATAGGTGCCGACCTGATGAACTGGAACCGCATCAAGAACCTCGGGGCTCCGATGGTCAGCATAGGGGGCGCCGGCACCTTCGACGGCATCTTCCTCGCGGGCATAATTGCCGTTTTTCTGGTATAACGGTGGGTTTTTAAGGGAGGCATTGGACATTCCAGTGGCAAACGGGGGTGATGCTCATGTTCGTGATTGGAAGCGGTGCCAGACATCTTGAGGATGAGATAAAGGCCCTCGGTGGGGGGGTTCTGGATGTCGAGATAAAGCGGTTCCCGGACGGGGAGAAATACGTCAGGGTTCTTGACTCCGCTGAGGAGGTTACCCTCGTCCAGTCCACCTTCAGGCCCCAGGACGAGCACCTTGTCGAGATGATCCTCCTCGCCGATGCAC
The DNA here is from genome assembly GCA_011050175.1 of Thermococcus sp. Taxonomy (GTDB): domain Archaea; phylum Methanobacteriota_B; class Thermococci; order Thermococcales; family Thermococcaceae; genus Thermococcus. The sequence continues at coordinate 3,232 of DRGF01000024.1, forward strand.
TTCGGGAGAGGGGCGTCCGGAAGCTCAGGGCGGTGGTTCCATACCTCGCTTACTCAAGACAGGACAGGGTCACGAAGGAAGGGGAGCCCGTGAGCGTTAGGGCCGTTATGAAAACCCTCGCCCTTTACTACGACGAGCTTTACGTCTTCGACCTTCACAACCCGGAGACGCTCAAGTTCTTCCCGGGGAAGGCCGTTAACCTTTCTCCGGCGAGGGCCATTGCCGAGTACTTCGGGGAGAAACTCGGTGAGGGTGTTGTCCTCGCCCCTGACAAAGGCGCACGCGAGAGGGCAAAGGCAGTTGCTGAGAAGCTTGGTCTCGAATACAGCCACTTTGAGAAGAAGAGAATCTCGCCGACCGAGGTTGAGATGAGGCCTGTGGACATAGACGTCAAGGGAAAGAACGTCCTCATAGTGGATGACATCATAAGCACCGGCGGAACCATGATCAGGGCGGCGAACCTGCTCAGGGAGATGGGTGCTGGGAAGGTCTTCGTCGCGGCCACCCACGGTGTCTTTGCGGAGGGTGCAATAGAACGCGTAAGCAAGGCCGTTGACGAGCTTGCCGTCACGAACACGATACCCACGCCGGTATCGAGGATAAGCATAGTGCCGGATATTTTGGGGCTGTGAGTTGAGTTTTTGGGGTGGGCCTTGTCACCCCTAACTTTCTAATTGTGTTTTTGGTTGGGTTTTCATAGTGGTGCTCTTCTATTGATTTGTGGGCTTGAGTTTGGTGGGGCTCTTGGGTATCATAACATAGATACATTGGGGAGGGTGGGTCGGTGGTTGGGGTACTGGGTACACTTAATGTGTACCCGTTTGGGAGTTTTGGCCTCTCAGTTAACTGTGCAAAAATTTTAGACATTTTTATGTTTAAACATGTGCATTTTGTCGGAGCTTTTTTACAACTTCTTTTTCAAAAATATGGGTGGGGAGGGGTTTTGCAAAAATTTTGTATCGGTGGGGTTCCCCCCTATTGGGTGGAGCGCCCGAACAGGGCGCGACAAAACCCGAGCGCCAAGACGGCGGCGTCGGGGGGACAGGGTGCAAAGCACCCAAGATGAACCCCGCCCTCCAGCTCGGGTCACAGCAATGTGCGCTCCCGAGGAAACGCCGAAAGGCGGACCCCTCGGGGGTAAGGCAGGCCCGACACCTCGACCAAACCCCGGACGGATATTGGTACTTCCCCTTGAGGGAAGTCCCACCGGCCGTACTCCTTGCTCAATTCCGGTTGATCCTGCCGGAGGCCACTGCTATGGGGGTCCGACTAAGCCATGCGAGTCATGGGGCGCGCTCTGCGCGCACCGGCGGACGGCTCAGTAACACGTCGGTAACCTACCCTCGGGAGGGGGATAACCCCGGGAAACTGGGGCTAATCCCCCATAGGCCTGAGGTACTGGAAGGTCCTCAGGCCGAAAGGGGCTCTGCCCGCCCGAGGATGGGCCGGCGGCCGATTAGGTAGTTGGTGGGGTAACGGCCCACCAAGCCGAAGATCGGTACGGGCCATGAGAGTGGGAGCCCGGAGATGGACACTGAGACACGGGTCCAGGCCCTACGGGGCGCAGCAGGCGCGAAACCTCCGCAATGCGGGCAACCGCGACGGGGGGACCCCCAGTGCCGTGGCACCGCCACGGCTTTTCCGGAGTGTAAAGAGCTCCGGGAATAAGGGCTGGGCAAGGCCGGTGGCAGCCGCCGCGGTAATACCGGCGGCCCGAGTGGTGGCCGCTATTATTGG
>DRGF01000174.1 GCA_011050175.1 Thermococcus sp.
GTTGATTACGGTGCCGTTGCCCAGGAGAGCTTTTACTTCCAGCCCCCCGATATCTCGCTCGTCTCGTACTCACTCGACGGGGAGACGCTGAAAATAAGGCTCAAGAACGACGGCGGCTACTTCCACGGAAAGGTCAGCGTCATGAGCAATTCGGTCGTCGTCGGCTCGCCTCTCTACCTCGACATCAGCCTCCGCGAGGGCGAGGAGAGGGAAGTGGCCTTCAACCTGACCGAAGATGTGGATTACACCACCATCGTTATCTCCTCGGCCGATTTCACGACCAGCGTACCTCTCATGCTCGAGAAGGGCCTGGACGTGCGGTTCGTCAACGACTACGCGAGAACGCACCTCGGCGGGTCTGCAGCATACAGCCTCGTGGTCACGGGAGAGGGAAGGGTGGAGCTCGGTGTCGCTGGACTGCCGGATTCGGTTAGGTACGCTTTCTATTACGGCCAGAACGAGGTCAAAACCCTCAACGTCGAGGGGAGCGTCCAGCTGACCCTCATCGTCTCGCTCCCGAGCTTCCCCTCGGGCTTCCGGGTGGAGGCCCCGCTGAAGTTCAACGCCACGGTAAACGGCGAGGGCTATCCACTCACGCTGGAGGTCAGCGGGGCGGGAAGGCTTCCGGTTTACGGTGACAACTGGCTCGCCAAGAGCAACTTCACCTCGGAGGTTCACTACCTTGGGCTTCCCTATCACGTGGTCTGGCGCGACGTGACGCCGCCTTACATCTTCGAAAACATCACCGGAGAAAAGATAGCCTTCCTCTACGGGCGCTACGTCCGCCAGGGGGAGGACTTGAAGCTCCACGTCCTCAGCCCATACGGCGATATACTCCACACTTCCTCTTCCCCTGAGGGGAGGCCCGACTTCGTCATATTCAACGAGAGCGAGTTCATGCTCATGGTTGAAGGAAAGGGCTTCTTTGACTCGGTTCTGCTCGTCGCGCACTACATGGAGAAGCCGGAGAACGTCACGCTTGAGCTGGAGAGGAAACCCTTCGGCGAGGGGCTTGAGGTGGTAATAATCAACGCCACCCCCCTCCGCGGAAAGAAACTGACCATAAGGGCCAGCGGGGAAGACCTCGAGCTGAAGGCCTACCACTTCACGCTCAACAGCGAGAGGGAGGACTTCGACCCCCTCGGAACCGGGAAGGCGGTCTTTACTGTTAAAGGCGACAACGTCTCTGGAACTATGGCCGTCAGGAGCGACGAGGACTTCGTGGCGGTGGTCGTCAGGGGCGAAGGACAGGTTGGCCTCTCCTTTGAGGTCGGCGGAACTGGCGTAAGCGCATCTGAAGTCACGACGCGCTGGCCCTACCTGGCCGTTGTGGGGCTCGGGCTTCTCCTCGCCCTGGCAGTCTTCCTTGAAAAGCGACTGGGGTGAGCTTTCCCTCTTCCCCACCACCCTCTGTTATGCTAACAAACGCTAGGCGGCAGGTGGTGCAGGAGGAACATGAGTACCGGGGCCCTTAGTATCTTCAGTACCTTTTTGTTTTCTTCCCATTTCCAAAACGTTTTTAATTCTGTACCGTAGTTAAATTGGTGGTGACATGAGAACCTCCCGCTTCCTTGTCATTCTGCTCCTCATCGGTGCCGTTCTCCCCCAGCAGGTTATTGCCGAACCTGCACCAGGGTATCGGTTTCCGGATCATCCGGTTATGATGCGTCTCAGCGTCGCCAGCAACGGAAGCTTCGCCCTCATTGGGATTACCCTGTCCGAGTACGGAAAACTGCCCGACCATATGTGTCCAATAGACTCTCCCGATACTTACATCGGCTGCCGCGAGCTCTCCGGAAGGAAATACCTCCTCTTCGAAGTCGATGACGGAGTGAAGTACGTTAACCTCACGGACTCGCTGGCGGGGTTCAACTTCACCGCCCTTTCAGCTGCTCCCCTAGGGAGGAAGTGGTTCCTCATCGGTGCCCGCCACATTTCCCCCTGCGAGTTTGACGTCTGCACCAACGTAGGCTATACCGTCATGGAGTACCTCCCGGGGGGGAACGGATTGGGGGGCCGGTTCGCCTTTCTCAAATTGACTCGGACATTCTCTTCAACCTGCCCGATGTTATGGCTGTGAGCGGAACCATTTCCAACGGCTCATTGGTCTTCTCCTTCCCCTACGCCAACGAAACTTACTCCGTTCCGGTTGAGGCCTTTGAGAAGTACTTCCGCCTCCTGAACCTCAGCGACTCCAGCAACTTGAATGCGGAGAGCCTGCTGAAGCTCTTCCGGGCGGTGCCCTTCCGCGGGGGAATCATCCTCTACCTTCCAAGCTACGGGCTTGAGGCATACACTTCAGAGCCATACTCCCTCAGGGAATACCTTCTCATCGGGAACGGATCCAGTGTTTACTTCCCCCACATGTGGGCTGGGCACTCCGATTTCGTCTGCTCCCCCAATAACGCCAGCGTGACTCCATTGACGGGACGGCTTTTCCCGCCTTTGCTGTACTACCACAACGGAAAGCTCAGCCCCCTTCTGAACATCTCGGTCGAGACCTATGTCCAGGCCTCCGACGGTTCCGGTGGGGCGTTTACCTGTGCTCAGCCAGTTCTGAAGCTTCCAAACGGAGCCCTCGCCCGGGTTGGAGGGAACTCTTCCGTTCCCGAGCTGGAAATTCCCCCCGATGAAGGCAGGGTCTATATCTCCATCGTCCGCACAGTACCCCATTACTCCCCCGAAAACTTCACTTTCGTGGATCTCTGCGTTAACAGAGAGGAAATCCTCCATGCCAGGCTTGGCGGGTCATCGGTGTCCTTCCTCCAGACACCGTTTCTAGGGCTGTTCCTCAACGTCAATGGCTCGTGGGTGTACAGGAGGCTGAGCAGTGGAGGATTCAGAAACTTCTGCATCTATTACTGGGGACCGGCTTTCAACGAAACCTTCATCTATGCCCCCGCTGAGAGGGTTCTCCGCCCCATTAAAGAAAGCACGGTAGAGTATGGTTCCTCCAACGAGTTCCGTGTGTGGAAGGCCAACCAAAGCGCCGTTAGTTTCATAACGCCATCCTTCGACATCGCCAGGATCCCTCTGGAAAACCTCTCCCTGTGTGTCCCTTCTTCAAAAACTGCGTCAATGCTCCACGGGGTTAAAGTGGGGGAGGGGATACTCTTTTATTACCCGTTCTACGTTACGGGAATCGCACTCGAAGGGCACGGCTGGGCAACCGTCTGGGGAGACTACTCCTCAAACGCCCGCACCACACTCGACGGTACCTGCCTGGCATTCTACTACTCAAACGGCAGAATAACCTCCGCTCTGAAGGCTGAAACTGCCGCTGTAACGGTGCCAGTCGGGAACTGGAGCGTTAAACTCGGCATTCCGTATATTGATACGGGTAACGCCCTCAACGTCTCTCAGGAGCTCCCCGAGGAAAACACGCCCGCTCAGACCCTGCCAGGGGGAGAGGGTTCGGGCGTTTGCGGTCCGGCCGCGATAATCGGGTTCTCGGTAATCCCTCTCCTCCTGAGGAAAAAACGCCGGGGATAGCTCCGGGTGGAAAACCTTAAAACCCCACGAAAAAGCTTAAAAAAGAATACCCAAAGCATCAACAGGCATCATGATAATCCCGGGAGGTGTAGTTATGGCGAGAAACAAGCCGCTTGCGAAGAAGCTCAGACTTGCCAAGGCCGCGAAGCAGAACAGGCGCATTCCGGTCTGGGTCATCGTTAAGACCAACAGGAAGGTCATGACCCACCCGAAGAGGAGAATGTGGAGGAGAACCAAGCTTAAGGAGTGAGGTGATTTAGATGATCAAGCCCGGAGAGGAAGTCATATTCGTCGTTCCCATCAAGAAGATAAAGAAGCGCGTTCCGCGCTGGAAGAGGGCCCCGAGGGCTGCCAAGTTCGTCCGCGAGTGGATAGCCAGGCACGCCAAGGCCGACGAGGTCGTCATCGGCACCGACGTCAACGAGAAGCTCTGGGAGCGCGGAGCGGAGAAGCCGCCCAACAAGCTCCGCGTCAAGGTCGTTGTCGAAGAGGAAGACGGCAAGAGGATTGCCAAGGTCTCCCTCGCCTGATTCCTTTTAATTTAACGAGGTGACGAGATGCACATAGAAAGGCTCGATTTTGAGAACTCCCCATATCTGGGTGTTTACGGAACTGCCACGGACAGGTTAGTCCTTATCAGGGAGGGCCTCGGCGAGAAGAAGCTCGAGGTTCTCAGGGAGGTTCTCAAGGTTCCGCTCATTGAAACGAGCATAATGAAGTCCAGGATAGTCGGCATCTTCGCCGCGGGCAACTCCAACGCGATAGTCGTCCCGTGGTACATCTGGGACGCCGAGCTGGAGAGGATAAACAACCAGCTCAGGGAGTACGGTGTGGACACTGAGATAGTCCCCTTCCAGAGCACCCTCACTGCCTTCGGCAACCTCATCCTCGCCAACGACAACGCGGCGCTGGTAAGCGCCAAGTTCAGCAGGGAGGAGGCCAAGAGGCTCGAGGATGTGCTCGGCGTCGAGGTCGAGAGGGGAATGATAGGCGACTTCCACGCGGTTGGAAGCGTTGGAGTGGTCACCAACAGGGGCGGGCTCGTTCACCCTGAAGCAACCGACGAGGAGCTTGAGTGGCTCCGTGACCTGTTCAAGGTCGACATCTACGTCGGAACCGCCAACATGGGTGTCCCCTTCGTTGGTTCCTGCATGCTGGCGAACTCTCACGGTGTCGTCGTCGGACACCTGACAACTGGACCCGAGATAGTGAAGATTGAAGAAGCCTTGGGCTTCCTTGACTGATGATGGAGGTGTGAGCAATGGAGGTTAAGGTCTTCCGCGTTAAGGGCGTTTTCGAGAGGAACGGAAAGAAGGAAAAGTTCACCAAGGAATACAGGGCTCTCAAGGAGGAGCACGTCAAGGAGCTCGTTTACTCCGA